>CAIVPV010000370.1 GCA_903907915.1 uncultured Cytophagaceae bacterium | reverse complement strand
GACCCGTTGCAATGCGACCATTCAAACTCGTTCCTCCTTCACTTGCTTGTTTTAATAAAGCCCATTGGCGACCGTATTCAGGTCTGAAATTGATTAAATAATTTAATTTTCCTTCTACGTATGTTTTGCCATTATAGGAAAAGGGGGAATCGAATTCTCGGTAATCTTTAGTATTCGTCAGATCCACATTTATGAAAGAATGATTAGGCAAGGTTTTAATGAAACTAAAGCCACCTAAAATGCCCGAGTTTGTATTGGTATTTACGCCAATTCCCCAGGAAGAAGAGGACGCATTAATTTCTTTTTTCTGGGGTGCTGCTGATTTTCTTTGGCCCATCATAAGCAAAGGGACACTAAAAATCATCCAAAATAAAAAAAATCTAGGCATGGATAAAAGGTTTGATTTCTTCTACTGAAATGTCCCAATGAGTGGCAGAGTAATGGCATGCACCCTTATCAATCACCAGTACTTGTGGGGACTGATGTTCAACGTCGAATTGACTAGCTATTTGGCCTGAAATAGGTCTATAGGCAATTAAATCTAGATAATAGGCTGGTGTAGTATCCGAATCCCAAGCTCTTTCAAAACGATTTAATGCCGTAGAGGAGATGGAGCAACGCGTACTATGTTTGAAAATGATCACTGGTTTTTCTTGCGACATATTCACAATTTCTGCCAGTTGTTTCTCATCAGTCAAGGGTATCCAATTCATATTCACCTGCCTTTTTCGTAATTTTATCAATTCAACATCAAATTTAGTAAAAAATGAGGGTTTGCCTCTATTCTTTTGTCTTGTTTTTATATCGAGGGCTTATTCGTTTAGCCGCCTTGTTTCAAAGCAAAGCGCATTTGATGAATGAGGGCCAAAAACATGTTTGGGATGGTCTAGAAGAACATTTTGAAACGAATAAAAAACCCGTGGTCTGGTTTCATACCGCATCGATGGGCGAATTTGAACAAGGGAGACCCATTATTGAGTCGTATAAAAAGGAGAATCCATCGCATTTTATTTTAGTGACCTTCTTTTCACCTTCTGGCTATGAGGTTCGAAAGAATTATGCAGGAGCAGATTATGTGAGTTACTTGCCATTGGACGGCTATTTTAATAGTTCTCGATTTATAGATTTAGTGAAGCCTTCGCTGGCGGTATTTGTGAAGTATGAATTTTGGCATTATTATTTAACTGGATTAAAAGAGCGATCGATTCCAACCATTTTAGTTTCAGCCATATTTAGGCCAAAACAAGTGTTTTTCAACTGGTATGGAGGATTTTTTCTTCGCTTATTAGCTAGTTTTGATCATCTGTTTGTTCAAGATCAGGCATCTGCCGATTTGCTTCAGCGTCCGAATGTGACGGTGGCCGGGGATACCCGATTTGATCGCGTATTAGATACTTTGCAAAATCCTGTCCCTTGGGATTTATTGACTAAATTTTTAGATAATACCGAATTTATGGTGGTGGGTTCTGCTTGGCAGGCGGATATGGATTGTTTAATTCCAATCATAAATTCCAAGAAATACCCCTTCAAATGGGTGATTGCACCCCATGAAATTCATTCGGATGAGTTGAAGACTTGGGAAGATCAGATAGATTTACAGGTGACTTACTCGATAGGTCCATTTATTGAAAATGCCGATGTGCTTTTTGTCAACGAGGTGGGGCGTTTAGCGAATTTATACCGAGGGGCCTCTTTTGCCTATATTGGAGGAGCATTTGGGGATGGTTTACATAGCACTTTAGAGGCGGCTGTTTTTGGTCCGACGGTGTTTTTTGGCAATAAAAACTACCAGAAATTCCGAGAAGCAAGAGAGTTAATTGAATTAGGACTTGCCTTCCCGATCGGATCCTCTGATGAATTAGATCAAACAATGCGCGAGATTTACACTAGTGACGATGTATTTGTGAATAAGCAAGTGCAATCACGCGCATTCGTGCAATTACAAGCGGGAGCAACCGAAAGAATCATGGAATTTGTGCGTAATTTAGCAATCAATGGAAGGAAGTAAAGGCTTAATTATGCGTTCAACCGGATCTTGGTACGAAATTCGTTCCGAGTCTGGAAAGGTATTTAAAGGCCGTTTGAAGGGTAAATTTAAATTAAAAGGCCCCAAAACTTCGAATCCAGTCACCGTGGGTGATCGTGTCATTTATGCCGTAGAGGATGAAGCGAATGAAACGGTGGTCATCGAAGAAATCATTCCGCGCACGAATTACATCATCCGAAAATCCGTTCATAAAACAGGTCAGGGTCAGTTAATGGCCGCGAATGTGGATCAAGCCATCTTCGTGATGACTTTGAAATCCCCTAAGACTTCGTTAGGTTTTTTAGATCGCTTTTTAGTGACTGCAGAAGCTTTTCGCATCCCGGTTACCATCGTTTTCAACAAGATGGATTTATTGAATGAGCAGGAAGAGGACCAAATCTTCGGTTACGCAGCCCTTTATCAGGAATTAGGCTATGGCATCTTGTTTACATCTATTCCGCGCAGCCAAGGTGTCGATGAATTCAAGGCGATGTTTGCCGGAAAGGTGTCGCTTTTAGCGGGACATTCAGGCGTAGGGAAATCCAGTCTATTGAATTTAGTATCTCCGCATTTGAATATAAAAGTGAATGAGATTTCTGATTTTGCCCAAAAAGGGGTGCACACCACCACCTATTCCACCATGTGGGAATTAGGGCCAGAAACCTACTTAATCGACAGCCCAGGCATCAATGAATTAGGGGTCATGGAGATTGAAAAAGAGGAATTATCACACTATTTTCCCGAAATGCGTGCCTTAATAGGCGAATGTAAATTCAATAATTGCCTACATATTTCGGAGCCATCCTGTGCGGTTTTAAAAGCATTTGAGGCAGGCGAAATCGCCCATAGTCGCTATTTAAGTTATTTGAGTATCTTTGAAAATAACGATAACCGTCGCTAAACCTATGAAACAATCTTATTTATGGGGCATCGATTTAGGTGGAACTAAGATCGAATGCGCTGTTTTAGCTGCCGATGACCTAACTCATATCATCGCGCGTGAACGCATTGATACTGAGGCCACTAAGGGCTACGAACATATTATTTCGCAAGTCGCTCGCTTGGTATCGCGGGTCTCTAATCAGATTGGTGTTTCGCCTACACATATTGGTTTTGCCACTCCAGGCGTATTGAATCCCGCTACCCAAACCATGAAAAACTGCAACACGACCTCGATGAACGGTCGTCCCATGGCGGTTGATTTAGCAAAAGCTACTGGAGCTCAGGTTCGGTTAGCGAATGATGCTAATTGCTTTGCTTTGGCAGAAACCTTGATGGGGGTTGTTCAGGATGTAAATCCTAAGGCTGAGGTTGTTTTTGGGATCATCATGGGAACCGGTGTGGGTGGTGGTTTAGTTGTCCACGGTCAGGTAATCAATGGTTTGCATGGAATAGGCGGCGAATGGGGTCATAATATCTTAGAAGAAGGCGGGACGCCTTGTTATTGTGGTAAGTCGGGATGCGTGGAACACGTGATTTCGGGCCCAGCTTTAGAGGGTTTTTATATGTCCCAAAGTGGTCAAAAACTCAGAATGCCCCAAATTCTTCAAGCGCATTTAGCCGGCACAAATACTTTCGCTTCTGCAACCATCGAGCGTATGCTGGAGAATTTTGGCCGCGCCGTTTCCACCCTAATTAATGTATTGGACCCTCAAGTAATCGTCATTGGTGGTGGCGTGGGTAATATCGATTTACTTTATACCGAAGGCATTGAACGCATCAAAAAATACATTTTTAATTCAAGAGAGGTCTTGACTCCGATTGTGAAGCCTAAGTTGGGGGATTCGGCTGGGGTTTTTGGGGCAGCGCTTCTTTATAAATCTGAGGCCATTTAGTTTGGGGATTTTCAAATTGGTCTACGTCATAATTTCTAAAATCCCCAAACTAAAACAGCCTTCAGATTTTAAATCGCTCGCTCTTTC
Organism: uncultured Cytophagaceae bacterium; assembly: GCA_903907915.1. GTDB lineage: Bacteria > Bacteroidota > Bacteroidia > Cytophagales > Spirosomataceae > Aquirufa. The sequence goes on along the minus strand of CAIVPV010000370.1, from coordinate 5,446 downwards.
ATAAGAGCTCAGCAGAATAGTTTTTGAATTTTATCATTCGAAAATCATTGCGAAGCACGATTTTGAATGAAAAAATCAAAAACTATACTTTGAGAAACCATTTTTTGTGCCAAAACACCCAACACACCCCCCAGCAAACCAGCACAAAGGCTAAAGCATAAGCGAGTGATCCGTTGTATTTGCCGAAAATGGGCTCAAAAATGTGCCAGTATAACCAATCGCTGGCTGACATATCTTGTATTTGGAATTTGCCTAATTGAATGGCAATAACCTCTGAAATACCATAAGCAAGTATGGAATTGGTGCCGAAAACAAGGAAGAAGGTGTTACCAAAATGACGTTCTTTGGTCTCAATCCACCAGTTTAGTAAGCCGATCAAGATAAAATCAATCCCTGCGCAAATCAAGACAAAAGAGCTTGTCCATAATTTTTTGTTGATGGGAAAGGCATGATCCCAAATGAGTGCAACTACAATTAAGGCAGCACCCCAGCCGAGTAGACCGAGTAAGGCAGACTTATTTTCTTTGGCCTGATTCTCTAAATACAAACTCACCTGGTAACCAAAAAGACACGTCGAAATGGCAGGCAAGGTACTTAATAAGCCTTCTGGGTCAAAAGCGATTCGTAGACCATTCACTACATTCCCGTGGTGTAAATGCGCTTCTCCGAACAAGAAAAGGTCTAATTTTCGTACCGCGTTCGAGCTAATATCCATCCAAGATCCCGCATCTCCAAAGACATATAAAATTCCCCAAAAGGATAGTAAAATACCTGCATTTATCCAAGTAAGCCATTTTTTAGGAACTTGTAATGTGATGAAAGAAACGGCACAATAAGACAGGGCTATCCTGGGTAAAACGTTCAGAAAGCGCAATTTTTCGAATGAAAAATCAAGGAATGGGAAATAAAAAACGAAGTAATTGATTAAAAATAGATACAAAGTTCGCTTTAAAATCTTGTTGCGAACAGAGGGTGTCAATTCATAGTTAAATGCCTTAAATGAAAAGCGCATCGCAACGCCCACCATGAACAAAAAACTAGGAAAAACGAGGTCTGTAGGTGTAAAACCATTCCATTTAGCATGCAATAAAGGGCCATAGGTGAAATCCCCATTGCCATTATTATTTACTAGGATCATACCCGCAAGTGTGATTCCTCTCAGTATATCGAGTGAAAGAAAGCGTGTTTTCATAGTAATAGGACAGGTTTGATAATAGAGGTTGATTGTGTGGTAAATCTAAAATAATATTTCCCAGAAACGAAAGGTCCGAGGTAAATTGTTGAGTCTGATTGATCTAATCTGAACGTATGAACGATAGCGCCTACACTATTCAGAATTTCTACTTCTGCCGCAGAATAGGGCATCGATATATGAATGGCAGAACCCGGACTGACTGGGTTCGGGTATAGGAGAAGCTTGGAAGCATCTGGCACATTTTCTAAAATGAGTTCCATGGCAGCTATGGCTTTGTCATAATTGGGTATGCCAAAGCCTAAGAGCATATCCGTTTTCGCAAATTGAGTCCCTGATTTTAGCAAGGCATTTCTAATTTGTTGCGCCGTGTGCCTAGGGAATGTTTGCATTAGACCTGCTGCTAATCCCGCAATTAGTGGAGCTGAAAAGGAGGTGCCATTGGAAATCCCTATTGTTCCCTCCGTAAAACCCACGACGGTGGAAGATCCCATCGCCACTATATCAGGTTTCGTTCGACCATCGAAACTAGGCCCAATGGAGCTGAAAGACGATTTACTACCTAAAGCAGTAACGGAACCTACTGTTAAAATGGAGTCTGCGTCTGCTGGTGCTGTGATGTATTTCCAGCTATTGGCTCCTTCATTTCCCGCGCTGATAGTAACTAAAATACCTTTGCTGGCAGCCCAGTTGGCTGCTTTTGAAACTAGAGTCGATTTGCCATTCATATCCGCATAGCTATGATTATGCAAGGGATTGTCAAAGGTAGAATAGCCCAAAGAGGAGGATATAATATCCGTTCCTAAGCTGTCTGCCCATTCGGCTCCACGTAGCCAATTGGCCTCTTCCACAATTAATTCATGCCCACTTTCTTCAGTTTGAGCAAGGGCGAAGGAGGCTTTGTAGGCAGTTCCGATTAATTTTCCTGGTTCATATCCGGCAATAGTGGACAGGACGTTTGTTCCGTGGCCGCCAGCTGTATATATGGACGTAACTGTTGGGTCCGTGATTAAGGTGGCGATTACCCGTTTTTCGCTGAAGGTATTTTGAAGATATGAAACAGTGTTAGCTTGTTTGAATCCGTCATCGAGTAGCGTGATGAGTGATCCTTGACCGAGTATGTTTTTTGCATGCATCAGGTCGATGCCTAATTGGTTGATTTGGGTGGATGAATTTCCGTAATCAGGGCTTACCATGCTTGATTGAATCCCAGATAGAATTTGCTTTGCTTGGCTAGAGTCCGCGGGAAAATTCCAATAAAGGCCTTTGACGCAGCTTAAGGCAAGGGTTTTCTTTAAATCGCTAGGTTTTTGTGTGATCATTGCGCCGTTAATCCACTTTAATGTAAAAAGGATGCTGGCACCAGAGGATTTTATTTGATCAAGGTAGTTTTGGCTGATGGGTAAGTCTTGCGAAGTCAGGACCACGCGATTCTTTCTACGGCGTTCTAGGCTTTTGGAACTTAAAAAGTCCTCAGGCTTGTTTAACGAATAATTGTTTGAGGCTTTGTCCTTAAAAAGAATCAAATAGCGGTAGGTTTGCGCCTTCAAGGGTAGGCAAGCGCTGAATAGTAATAGGAAGATATACCGCTGAAACATAAAGCAAATTAAGAATTTTAAGCTAATTTTGTTTGATGAAATTGTTCGCCAAATCCTTCATGTCCCTTTTTCTCGCTGCCTGGATTCTTTTCGGTAGCCTAGGAATTTCATGGACCGAAGCGACTTGTGTGTTTACAGGGGCTAAGAAAACCAGCTTCTCTAAAGCAGAATCTTGCTGCAAAAATACATCTGAAGCACATATCTCTAGGGCTAAATGTTGTTTACTAGGGAAATACCAGGTGAAATTTAACTTCGATTTCACGAGGGGTGTCAAAGCCATTAACTTGGCTTTTGTTTCGATATCGCAGCCTATGGCTATTTCTTTATCAGAAAATTTTTATCAAGAACTTGATTCTTTTTCGTCTTTTCAAGCTAACGCTCCACCCTTATCGCGGCAAGTTCGCTTAGCTCAATTGCAAACGTATTTGATTTGAGGAAATAGTGGCTACTATTTTCAATATTAAAATCAATATACCATGTATAAATTACTTATTTTTCTAAGTTTTTCAACGCTTTTGCAGGCCCAAAAGGTTATAAAAAAGGATAGTATCGAACGCGATACAGAATTAAAAGAATTTCGGGTGATTGCGAATCCGGGTCAAAAAGACGACAACGCCATTCTCGCCACCGAGATTATGACGATTAAAACGTTAGGGAAGGCCGCTTGCTGTAATCTATCGGAGAGCTTTGAGACGAATGCGTCGGTATCTGTAAGTTATGCAGATGCGGTGACGGGTTCGAAGCAAATTCAGATGTTAGGTTTGTCAGGCAACTATGTTCAAACAAATGTGGAAAATGTACCTTCGATAAGGGGTTTAAAATCTACTTATGGCTTGAATTATTTGCCCGGAACCTGGATTAAATCCATTGATTTAGCCAAAGGAACGATCTCTGTTGTAAATGGATATGAATCTATGACGGGGGCCATTAATGTGGAACTGGCAAAGCCAGATACTTCGGAGGTTTATTATTTAAATACCTATACCAACTCTCAGGGGCGTTTCGAGATCAATCAACAAGGGGCTCATCGTTTTAATTCGCGTATGTCTACGGGCGTATTTACCCATTATTCTCAGCAGGCTGCTCGTTTAGATGGCAATAAGGATGGTTTTCTGGACTTGCCTTTATTTACTCTTGTGAATGTATTGAATCGTTGGAAATATGCGACGGATCGCTGGATGATTCAATGGGGTGCTAATTACCTAAGTGAAGATAGGTTAGGGGGTCAAAATGAGATTCAGGCTAATTCAGACCGCGCTTGGTATTATGGCTTTGGGAGCAAGACTGAGCGCCTGGAGACTTTTGCTAAGATCGCGCGCTTATATCCTGACAAGCCATACCAAGGTTTGGCATTAATTTTAAGTACCGCCAATCATTCAAATGATTCCTACTTTGCCACGAAAAATTACCGAGGTCGCGAGCAAAGTGTGTACGGTAATTTGATTTTTCAATCCATCATTGGAAATACAAATCATACCTGGAAGACAGGTGCTAGCTTTTTGATGGATGCTTATCAAGAGTCCTATATTGATTCAGCTTATGCCAGGACTGAAATTGTGCCTGGAATTTATGGGGAATATACGTGGACGATTCCTACTAAATTAACAGTGGTTCTAGGCCAAAGAGTCGACTTTCACAACCAGCTAGGCACCCAATGGGTACCTCGTTTACATGTTAAATGGGATGTGGCGCCGGATTGGATTCTGCGTCTGTCTGCTGGAAAGGGATGGAGACGAGTGAATCCTTTGGCAGAAAATATGGGTTATTTGATCAATAATAGATATTTACGTTTGATCGGGAATTTAAATCCATTGGAGGTATCTTGGAATTATGGGATCACCTTAACGAAAAATATGAACATCGGAACGCGTAAAGCAAACCTAGTGTTAGATGCGTTCCAAACTGATTTCATGCATCAATGGATCGTCGATATGGAGTCGGCATCAAGTGTTCGCTTTTATTCAAGTCCAGGGGCATCATATTCTACCAGCATTCAAGCGGAGTTCAATTATAGCCCTTTTAAGCGATTCGATGTAAAAGCGGCTTATCGTTTCCAAGATGTTCAGTCTGATTATTTAACAGAGGCAGGGAATTTAAATCGGCTAACAAAGCCCTTTTTAAATCGAGATAGAGTATTGGTCAATCTGGCTTATGCGACAGCTTATGAAATTTGGAAATACGATCTGACATGGCAATGGAATGGAGCGAGGAGAATTCCGAATGCAACATTAGGTCATTTGCATACAGCTTCATCTACTCAGCTTTTAGCGCCAGCCTTTTCGACTGTAAATGCGCAAGTAACGCGTCAATTTAAAAAATGGGAATTATACCTAGGTGCGGAAAATCTTTTTAATTTTACTCAAGCCAATCCAATCATGAGTGCGAAAGACCCATTTGCCATGGGTTTTGATGCCTCGATGGTTTGGGGGCCGATAACCGGCACCATGGTTTATACAGGAATCCGTTTTAAAATCAATTAATATGAAAAAGTACATCGTAGTTTCGACCCTAGTATTGGGAATGTTTGGGGCCTTTGCGTCCACAAGTCAGTTAACTCAAAAGGCAGATCAAAAGGCTGCCAAAGAGAGTAAAAAAGAAGAATATGCTTGTCCAATGAAGTGCGAAGGCAAAAAGACCTATGCTAAAAAAGGGAAGT
>CAIVPV010000369.1 GCA_903907915.1 uncultured Cytophagaceae bacterium | reverse complement strand
TTTACCGAGATTCGGAAGATCGAATCATTGCGACTACCTTAAAACCCTACGCTACCATTAAGCAATTCGCTTATTTAGAAGTGAAATCAGTCACTCCTTTGGGTGTATTCCTTGAATGGGGCTTAGCAAAGGACTTATTTGTTCCCTTTAGCCAACAATACCAAAAAATGGTCGTAGGGAAATTCTACTTAGTATATATTTATTTAGATGCCCAAACAGATCGCATAGTAGCGTCTGCCAGAATTGAAAACTTCTTTCCTGCTTTCATCGAAGACGAGGATGAACGCTATGCACCAGGAACTAAGATAGAAGCTGTTCCATTTGAATACACTGATTTAGGAATAAAATGTTTAATTGACAATTGTAAAATCGGAATGTTATTTAAAAATGAAATATTTACAAATGTAACATTGGGAGAGAATACATTTGTATACATTGAGAAGTTGCGTGAAGATGGTCGTCTAGATTTACGTTTGGAACCTGTAGGAATGGTTCGATTAGATGCGCAAGTAGAGAAAGTATTACAAGCTATTAAAGATAATAAGGGTGTCCTTTATCTACACGATAAAAGTCCTGCAGAAGATATTTATGATCAATTAGGTATGTCTAAGAAAGACTTCAAAAAAGCCATCGGGGGTTTGTACAAAAGTAAACTGATAACATTGCATTCTGATTGCGTGTCACTTTTGTAAACAACCTAATAAATTAATTGTGATTTGTAAATTACATTAGATTGTTTAAATTTGTAATACATTAATCATGTTTACAAAGATGAATCTAAGTGCTAAAATAGAATTGTTAATTCAGGCGAAGAAATTAAGTGCCTCGCAGTTTGCAGATACCTTAGGAATACCTCGTAGTAGTATCTCCCACATTCTCTCAGGAAGAAATAAACCTAGCTTAGATGTCGTTCAGAAGATTCTCATCGCCTTCCCTGAAATTCCAGCAGAAGAGCTTTTAGATGATAAACGTGATTTGTCACTTACCGTGTCGGCACCTAAAGTGCTTAGTACTCCCACGTCTGCAAGTCCGTCGCTTTTTGATACCCCTATTCCTGTCTCTTCAGAATCGCCTACAAGTATTTTACCTGAACAAACGATCGTACAATCGAATCTCAGACGGCCTAGGGAGACTGGTACTAAAACTCAAATTCCAATAGCAGCCCAAACCTCTACGGTACATTTAGCGAAGAAAATTGAGCGTGTGATCATTTTTTATACAGATGGAACTTTCACAGAAAGTAAACCATTGTAAACAATAAAAGACTTATCCACAAATTCCACAAAAGTTATCCACAAGTTATCCACACTTGTGCACAATTGTATTTTCAAAATTCAGCCTTTATCCCATATTGTTTGAGCCCAATTAATTGCTTAATTTTAATAAATTGAATGATTGATTTATATGGAAAAACTAGATTCGCTGAACCAGGTGGCGCAATTTCACCAAACTTTTGGAGCCCCTATATTGGCTCAACCCACTATTCCTGCTATCGAGCGTTGTAATCTACGCGTAAGTCTTTTAGCAGAAGAATTAGATGAATTGAAAGAAGCTATTGCGGCTAAGGACCTTGTGGAGATCGCTGATGCGCTTTGTGACTTACAATATGTATTATCAGGAGCTGTTTTAGAATTTGGTATGGGGGATAAATTCGTCGAATTATTCAACGAAGTCCAACGTTCTAATATGTCTAAAGCTTGTAGCTCATTAGAAGAGGCCGAATATACCGTGAAATTCTATCAAGATAAAGATGGTACGGAGGCAGAAATTAAGGAGGAGAATGGGGTTTGGAAGGTGTACCGTACGGCTGATAATAAGGTGTTGAAGTCGATTAATTATTCACCTGCTGACTTGATTTCCATCCTAAAATGATCAAAATACTCCTCATAGAAGACGAACCTAAAACCGTTCAATCTCTGAAACAAGGATTAGAAGAGAACAACTATGAGGTAGAAGTGGCCTACGATGGCACAATAGCGAAGCAATTAGCTCTTCGCAACAGTTATTCACTGATTGTATCGGACATTATTATTCCAGGCATCAATGGTATCGAACTTTGCAAGCAATTAAGAGCAGAGGGTATTCAAACACCCATACTAATGTTGACCGCCTTGAGTACGACAGATGATAAATTAACTGGTTTTGAAGCGGGAGCAGATGATTATTTAGGAAAACCCTTTGATTTTAAAGAGTTTTTGGCCCGTATAAAAGCCTTATTAAAGCGCTCCTCACAAACTCAATTAGATGCCCAAGTTCTCAAATTCGCTGATTTAGAGATGGATTTACTCAGTAAATTAGTCACTCGATCGGGACAGTCCATCAATTTAACCTCGAAGGAATTTCAATTATTAGAATACTTCCTTCGAAACCAAGAGATGGTCATCTCCAAGGCCCAAATCGCAGAGAATATTTGGGAGGTAGAGGACGAAAATAGCTCGAATTTAATCGAAGTCTATGTCAATTACCTACGCAAAAAGGTTGATAAAGGCTTTTCAAGTAAATTGATTCACACGCAATTTGGAAGAGGTTATATCCTTAAAAACGAATAATTATGCAGATTAGATCCAGGCTGACTTACCAGTTTACCTACCTCGTATCTGCGATTTTATTCGTATCCTATTTTGTCATCTATATCTTCACACAAGAAAATTACAAGGACAAATTTTATAGTCGTTTACGCCAAAAAGCAAATACAACAGCCCAATTATTGGTCAATGTGAACCAAGTGGATTCCAAACTAATGGGAATCATCGGGCAAACAAACCGCGATTTACTGTACCGGGAGAGTATTTTAGTGTATGATTTGTGTAACGAGCGTATTTATGCGTCACATGACAGCATTAATTTGCATATCGATGTGGATTTAATCAAACAGGTACGCCAAAAACAAGAAATCCACTTCCAAAGAGAGGATATTGAGGTTTTGGGAACCGTTTTTGCCACGCCACAAGGTCGTTTAGTCGTTTTTGCCGGTGCTGTAGATCAATATTCGGCTGAAAATGCCAAAGATCTAAAGAACATCCTGATTGCCTTAT
>CAIVPV010000368.1 GCA_903907915.1 uncultured Cytophagaceae bacterium | reverse complement strand
TTTTTAATTTTGCTGCCGATGTAGGCTGCTGTATAAAATTCATCGGAGGTAAATAGAAACTTCAGCAGTGGCTTGATTTCGAAGTTATTGGACCTCAGAACAGCGGCCATTTGAAGGACGAAAGCTTCGTTCGGTTTATAGTAAACAAATTCTTTATATAGCTTACGGCAGATGAATTCGGCGGTGGCTTTTTGGGTAAATATGTGGTCAACTAAGGAGTTTACATCGAATTTAGCCGTTTTACCCAGCACGGTTACGCTGGCTTCCGTATACCAGCGCGAGGCGACAAAGGTGGCCGTTAATCCGCTTACCTGCCAACCGGAAAGCACTTTTGCAGCTTGCTTTACATCTGTCTCGGTGTAATTTCCAATCCCCATGGTAAATAATTCCAATAGCTCGCGGCCATAATTCTCATTAGGAACCGAACCTCGTGAATTATTGCCGTCTAAGTAAATAAGCATCGATGGATCGATGGAGATTTCCTTGACTAATTGCTTGAAATTACCAAAGGCATATTTGCGAAAAAGGGCGTTTTGGGCATACATATTTTGCGGATAAACTACTTTATCTCGCTCGTTCGCAAAATGATTATGTAAGAAAAGCACCATTTTCTCCCGCATATTCAGGCTCTCTTTGTGCATTTGATCAAACCACCAATAATTGAATTCTCTGTACCAAGTTCCAGTTTCACCTGAACTTGTTTGAGAAGCTGCGGGTACGGTAGTCACCCAGGTATTGGGCGCAGCTGGAAGGGGAGAATCTTTTAAAATAGCCTGATCAAGCAGATCAGCAAAAGACGCGTAGCCTTGGGCAGCAGAAAAATCATTTTTTGAATACCCAAAAAGGCTTCTAGATAATAAATGAGCAATATTTTTTGCGTTCCAAGCAGGCATATTATTCCATGAATTTGATTCGCATCGTCGTATCAGGTTTAGAAAAACGCTGAACGCGCACATCAAGTGAACTAGCTATTTTATCAACTCGCTGGGGAACCGCAATTTGATCAAAGAAAACTGGATCAGCTTCCACTAAATCAACGATCTTCTTCTCTCCTTTCTTTCCCACTATTACGAGGTAATAATGGATTTCACTCGGATGCTTAGCGTCAGTATATTTTTTACGAATGGTTCCGTTCCAGCTCATTTCTGTAATTTCATCCGGTTCATTATATACTTTGGCTGCCCAAAGATTAGGCAAGAAAATCTGCGCCGCAAAGGCGATGCCTGTCATGGCAATGAGAATAGATCCGAAGTTTTTTCCAAAAAAATCATCCTTGTTCGCGGAAGAACCGCCACCCATTCCTCCGAATAGGGGCATTTTTAATTTTTTGCGCGGAGCTCTGCGAGGTGCAGAAGGGACAGTAGACATCTATTAAAACAGAATTACTTACAAAAAAAGTTAATTAAGCGGTATTTTAAAAATTTTTGGGATTAATATTATCGAATATAGTTAGGATAAAAATTCAAATTGGTAAATTGCCTTTTCATTTTTACAAACGCCTACAAAGCATAGATTATTATAATGATTTCATTCATCAGTAAATCGGTAACGAAAATTTTTGGCACGAAATCAGAACGCGACATTAAAGCGTTGATGCCGATCGTTGAGAACATAAAAATCGAGTACGCTAAATTAACTAGCTTATCGGATGACGAATTACGTGGAAAAACGGCGGAATTCAAGTCTCGTATTGCTGCATCTTTAGCAGACATAGATAATCAAATTACCTCCCTGCATACTTCTGCTGAAGAAACAGAGGATGTGGACGCGAAAGATCGTTTCTTCCAAGAAATCGATGCATTAAACATCGAACGTAATTCAAGTTTAGAAGTCGTATTGCTGGAAATCTTACCCGAAGCCTTTGCGGTAGTGAAGGAAACAGCGCGTCGTTTTACAGAGAATAAACAATTAGTCGTTTCAGCGACGGTAGAAGATAAATTTATTGCCTCTAAGAAGAAGAATGTGGTGATTGAGGGGGATAAAGCGGTTTGGAAAAATCAATGGTTAGCTGCTGGAAATGAGATTACCTGGGATATGATTCACTATGATGTGCAGCTTATCGGGGGTATCGTATTGCACCAGGGAAAGATTTCTGAGATGGGAACTGGAGAGGGTAAAACACTCGTTTCGACGCTTCCCTCCTATTTAAATGCCTTAGCTGGTCGCGGTGTTCACTTAGTAACGGTGAATGATTACTTAGCGAAACGTGACTCAGAGTGGAATGCCCCCTTATTTGAATTCCATGGATTAAAAGTGGATTGTATTGATAAGCACGAGCCGAATACGGAAGAACGTCGCGTGGCCTATTGGGCTGACATTACGTACGGTACGAATAATGAATTTGGCTTTGATTATTTACGCGATAATATGGCGCGTAGTTTAGAGGATCAAGTCCAAAGACCACACCATTTTGCGATGGTCGATGAGGTCGATTCCGTGTTAATTGATGATGCGAGAACGCCCTTAATTATCTCTGGACCTATCCCAAGAGGTGATGAACAAGAGTTCGAAGCCTTTCAACCGCGCATTCATTCTTTAGTCGAGGCACAGAAACAAATCGTCCAAAACTTCTTAGTCGAAGCGAAGAAATTAATCGCCGCTGGAAATAAAAAAGACGGTGGTTTAGCTCTTTATAGAGCTTATAAAGGATTACCGAAGTCGAAGCCTTTGATTAAATTCTTGTCTGAAAGTGGCATGAAGCAATTGATGAATGAGACGGAGAGTATTTTCTTAGCGGACAATCAAAAACTGATGCCAGAAGCGCACGAGCCGCTTTTATTCACCATTGAAGAGAAGAATAATCAAGTAGAATTGACCGAAAAAGGCTTAGCCTTTATGAGCGGTAATACGGAAAATCCGAATTTCTTTATTTTGCCTGACCTTTCCATTGACCTAAATAAGATTGAGCAAAACAAGGAATTGAGTGATGCCGATCGTTTAGGCGCTAAGGAGAAGTTGATTCAAGAATATAACGAGAAAGCGTCTCGTATTCATACGGTTAGTCAATTATTGAAGGCCTATACCTTATTTGAGAAAGATACCGAGTATATCCTAGTGGAAGGCAAAGTGAAGATTGTCGATGAGCAAACGGGTCGTGTGATGGAAGGACGTCGTTATTCGGATGGTTTACACCAGGCGATAGAGGCGAAAGAAGGGGTTAATGTAGAGGATGCGTCCCAAACCTATGCCACAGTTACCCTCCAAAACTATTTCCGCATGTACCATAAATTAGGTGGTATGACGGGAACGGCGGAGACGGAAGCGGGGGAGTTTTGGACGATTTATAAATTAGATGTCGTTTCTATTCCGACGAATCGCGTCATTCAACGAGATGATCATGAGGACAAAGTGTACCGAACGGTGCGCGAGAAGTATAATGCGGTGGCAGAGGAAATTCAGGAATTAGTGGCAGCAGGGCGTCCAGTTCTAGTGGGTACTACTTCCGTGGAAAACTCAGAATTAATCAGTCGACTATTGACGATTCGTAAGATTCAACACAATGTATTAAATGCCAAACAACACGCTCGCGAGGCGGATATCGTCGCAGAAGCGGGTCAATCTGGCAAGGTAACGATCGCCACTAACATGGCGGGTCGTGGTACCGATATTAAACTGAGCCCAGAATCGAAGGCGGCAGGTGGTCTAGCGATCATCGGTACAGAACGCCACGAATCTCGTCGCGTCGATCGCCAATTACGTGGTCGTGCCGGACGTCAAGGCGATGTGGGCTCCTCTCAATTCTTCGTTTCTTTAGAGGATAACTTAATGCGTCTATTCGGTTCAGACCGTATCGCGAAAGTGATGGACCGTCTGGGAATGGAAGAGGGCGAAGTGATTCAACACTCCATGATTACCTCGTCGATCGAAAGAGCGCAGAAGAAGGTGGAAGAGAATAACTTTGGCATTCGTAAACGTCTATTAGAATATGATGACGTGATGAATTACCAACGTAACGCCATTTATAAGCGTCGTCAAAACGCCCTTTTAGGCGAACGACTTTCACTAGATATCATCAACATCTTATTCGATGTGTGTCGTGACATTTCGACCCAGTTCACGAGCTACGAAGATTTCGAATTAAAGACGATTGAACTATTAGGCATGGAGCCACCATTCGAGGCTTCAGGGTTTACTAAATTGACTGCGGACCAAAAAACGGAACAATTATTCCTTGCGGCTGAGCAACATTATAAGTCGAAAAACGAGTTCATCGCCTCACAAGTCATTCAAGTGGCTCAAGAAGCGAAGCAACACAACTATTCCGGCATTCAAGTGCCGATTAGCAATGGCCAAATGACGACAGCCATCGTCGTAGATGCTGATAAAACGATCCAATCTCAGGGGAAAGAGGTGGTGAAAGAGATGGAGAAATTCATCACTTTATCACTCATCGACCAAGAATGGAAAGAGCATTTACGCGAAATGGATGATTTAAAACAATCGGTTCAAAACGCCGTATTCGAACAAAAAGATCCTTTATTGATCTATAAATTCGAATCAGTGAACCTATTCCAACGTTTCGTCTCCCGTGTGAACATGGATACCATCAGCTTTGTCATCAAAGCCGAAATTCCAGCCGTTCAACAAACGAATCAATCCGCTGCGAAAGCACCGAAAGAGAAAGCGCCTAAATTGCAAATGAGCAAAGACGACGCCATCTCTTCTTTAATAGGCGGCCTTTCCGGTTCTCAAGAAGAATACCATGACCCCTCTACTCCTTCAGTAGAACGCGCGGCGCCTCGCCAAGCAATCAAAATCGCAGACCGTAACCAACGTGTCACTGTGCAATTCGCTGATGGAAGCATCAAAGAAAATGTGAAGTACAAGACGGTGGAGCAGGATGTGGATAGTGGGAGGGCGGTGGTGATAGCTTAGTGCGAAGTTCAAAGAGCAAAGTTCAAAGCAAAAAGTTCAAAGCAAAAAGTTCAAAGCAAAAAGTTCAAAGCAAAAAGTTCAAAGTTGGTTAAAAATGGGACTCTAGTCCCATTTTTGCTTTAAAGAAAATATAAAACATTTCACGAGTTCATCCGCGAAGCGGATACCTGCTTTGAACTTTTTGCTTTGGTCTTTGAAAATTAAAACTCAAAGAATAAAACATTTCTCATACGAATCCGCGAAGCGGATACCTGCTTTGAACTTTTTGCTTTGGTCTTTGAAAATTAGATTAATACGATGTCATCAGCGTTTGCTACCTCTATTCCACCTTTCGCCCCCTCCAGCTCCGCCTTCGAGCATCTAGCTCTTGCGATGGCAAATGGAGTTTTAGTAGAATCTACTAATTCGATTACTTCGCCTTTTAGGAAATCTCCTAGGATTTCAGTGATGCCGACGGAAAGTAGGCTTTTGCGGGAATTGATGGCTTTGACGGCGCCTTTGTCTAGCACGACTTTGCCGGTGATGAGGCTGCCGGCGGCGAGCCATTTTTGGCGAGCCGTTAAGCTGGCTTTGCCGGCTTCGAAGATGGTGCCTATTTTTTCGTGGAGGGCATCGACGATTCCGCCGGCTTGATCTAGACCAAAAATAACTACTTTAATGCCTAAGCGCATGGCGAGGCGGGTGAAGGTTAGTTTGGAGATCATTCCACCTAAGCCTGTTGAAGAGGTGTCGGAGGAGACGACGGATAAAGTGGAGGCGTCGATTTTAGAGACGTGGCGAATGATTTCGCCGTTTGCGTCTAAAAGGCCTCCGACCGAAGTCGATATAAGTAATTTTTCTGCGCCGAAGCCGGTCGCGATGAGGGTCGCGAGTTCGTCGTTATCGGAGAATTTTAGTTCGGTATTAGAGACGACGTCATTTTCGTTTGCGATGGGAATGACGTTGCTTTTCCAAAGTTCGGTATAGGTTTCCTTTAGTTGCAGGAAGGATTCGCGATTGGAAAAGTGGTGGCGTTCGCAAAGCGATTGGGCGATGGCGATGCCGTATTTTGAGAAAAAGTGGTTGTATTTAGCGATTAGGATGGGGTTTCCGATCGCTGCGGCGGCTTTTCTTTCGGAAAGTGTGCCTTTGTAATTCAGTAAAAATGCCTTGCCTGCGGCCACGGCTCCGGAGGAGACGAGGACAATGTGGTAGTCTTTTGTGAGGGTAGAAACTTGCGCCGCGATCTTCTCCAAAGTCTGCTCATTTACCTCCCCGTTTTTATGGGTGATGGAGGAGGAACCGAATTTGATGACAAGAATGGGCTTAGACATGCCGCAATTTACGTTAAATCGCGGGTTTCTGAAAGTCGCAGGTGCTTTTTAGGGCTTTGGCGAGTCTTTTTTTGTATTCTGAACGGGGAATATCAATGGCTCCGTAGCGCAAGACGTTGTCGTTCATGAATTGTGAATCGAGTAAGGAGTAGTTTTGTTCGCGCAGGATTTGGACCAAATAATGAAAAGCCACTTTCGAGGAATTAGAAACCAATGAGAACATGGATTCGCCAAAAAAGGCGCCTCCCAAAGCCACACCATACAATCCTCCCACTAGTTTCCCTTCTTGCCAGGCCTCCACGGAATGCGCTAAACCCATCTTATGTAAGTTTGTGTATGCCTGAACAAGCTCTTCCGAAATCCAGGTTTCCTCCTCGCCAGGGCGAGGTAGGGCACAATTACGCATCACTTGTTCGAAACAGGTATTAATGCGAATTTCAAAACGCTCTTGATTGATGAATGGCTTGAGTGATTTAGCAGGCTTATAGGTATCGATGGGAATGATCGCCCGGGGATCTGGGCTATACCAAAGTATCTCACCGGTCTCTTCCGCCATCGGAAATACGCCAGACGCATAGGCGTAAACGAGGGTTTCGGCAGTGAGTGGAGAGGGGTCTAACATCAAATAATTTTGGGTTTATTGGGATTTAAACGAAGATTTACCGAAATTAGACCGTTAAATGTGTAATGCAGTTAACAAAACTCATGGTAAAACTAAGAAATGGCCTTTACTAATTCAAATTATTACTCCACATCAATTCTCCGACGAAGGAGACGATTCATCTTTCGGGTCTGATACCCAGAAGGTGTGTGTAATTTGTCTCATTCTTACCATTTTCGTCCATTCATGAATAAATATACAGTTCAAGTGGCTAGCGAACAACATTTCGCCTTAGCCGAATCCATCTGCCACGAGATGGCTGAATCAGCCAAAGCACGCGGAACTGGAATTGCCAAGCGTACTCCCGAATACCTTAAAGAGAAGATGTCCGAGGGCAAAGCCATCATCGCTACTGATGACGTAGATGGCTCTTTTGTGGGTTTCTGCTATGTGGAAACGTGGCAGCACGGGAAGTTTGTCGCTAACTCGGGATTGATTGTAAAGCCTAGCTACCGTCAATACGGAGTGGCCAAAGCCGTAAAAGAACGAGCCTTTCAATTATCGCGTGAGCGTTTCCCGGAGGCTAAAATCATTGGTATCACGACTTCGTTAGCCGTCATGAAGATTAATTCTGATTTAGGCTACGAACCTACGACTTTTGCGGAGTTACCAGTAGATGATAATTTCTGGAAAGGATGCGAATCATGCGTGAATTTTGACATTCTGACGCGAACCGAACGTAAGATCTGTTTGTGCACGGGAATGATTTTTGATCCGGAGAATCCTGATAAGAAATCACCAGAAGAGAAAGACGAAAAGTGGTTATTCTTGAAGAATATAGCCGATTTTACGCGCTTAAAGAAGTTTAAAGAAAAATTATTACTGCCTTTTAAAAAGAAGGCAAAATAGATCAATATGAGCAAGCCTAAAGTAATTCTAGCGTTTAGTGGGGGTTTAGATACCTCCTTTTGTGTGAAATATTTAACCGAAGAGCGCGGCATGGAAGTGCACTCGGCGCTCGTGGATACGGGTGGATTTTCACCGGCGGAATTGAAAACGATTGAGGAGAAAGCTTTTTCTTTAGGCGTTACGTCGCACGTGACTTTGGACGTGGTGGAGGAATATTACCAGGATTGTTTGAAGTACTTGGTTTTTGGCAATGTCTTAAAAAACACTACCTATCCCCTTTCTGTCTCTGCTGAGCGGGTGTTTCAAGCTACGGCAGTGGCAAAGTATGCGGCCAAATTAGGTGCCAAAGCCATCGCGCACGGAAGTACAGGCGCGGGCAACGATCAAGTTCGTTTCGATGTAGTATTCAGAATCCTAGCACCAGAATGCGAGGTAATTACACCGATTCGCGATTTGCAATTATCGCGGGAAGAGGAAATTGAATTTTTAAAGTCAAAAGGTGTCGTTCAAGAATGGCATAAGTCGACTTATTCCATTAATAAAGGGCTTTGGGGCACGTCCGTGGGTGGAAAAGAGACCTTGACTTCGGACGGTTATTTACCGGAAGAGGCTTGGCCTACGCAATTAACAAAGACGGCGCCTGAGAAAATTAGCTTGCAATTCGAAGCCGGTCAACTGGTCGGTTTAGATGGAAAGAAATTCCCTTCGACTGTGGCTGCGATTCGGGAGTTAACCGAAAGAGCGGGTGCTTTTGCCATCGGCCGTGACATCCACGTGGGTGACACGATCATCGGGATTAAAGGACGTGTGGGCTTCGAGGCTCCGGCACCTTTGATCATTATTAAGGCACACCATTTATTAGAGAAGCATGTATTAACAAAACACCAATTGTATTGGAAACAAAACATCGGTGATATGTACGGAACCCTATTGCATGAAGGCCAATTCTTAGAGCCGGTGATGCGTAATTTCGAAACATTCCTGGCGGATTCGCAAGGAAATGTGACGGGAACGGTTTACGTTACTTTAGCGCCTTACCAGTTCCAAGTGACGGGAATGGAATCGAAATTCGATTTGATGTCGTCGGTTTTTGGGGCATACGGCGAAATGAATAAAGCTTGGAGTGGAGACGATGTGAGAGGATTCTCGAAGATCGTATCTAACCAAACCATGATACACCGGAAGGTTAACGAAAAATAAGATGGCAAAGATCGGAATCGTAGGAGCCGCAGGCTACACGGGTGGGGAATTACTAAGAATCTTAGTGAATCACCCTGACGTGCATTTGACTAGTATATTATCGAATTCACAGGCAGGAAAATTGATTTCTGATGTGCATACCGATTTATTGGGCTCTACGCATCTTCGATTTGTTAAAGATCTAACCCCAGTAGACGTCCTTTTCTTATGCTCCGGCCACGGCGAATCCAAAAAATTCTTAGCCGCGAACGACATTCCTTGGCACACGAAAATCATCGATTTGAGCACGGACTTCCGTGATGAAACTGATGGCTTCGTCTATGGTTTACCTGAGTTCCAAAAAGAGAAAATCCAATCTGCCAATAAAATCGCGAATCCCGGCTGCTTCGCCACCTCCATCGAATTAGCCCTTTTGCCACTAGCGGCAGCGGGTTTAATCACCGAAGATGTGCACGTTTCAGCCATCACGGGTTCGACTGGCGCAGGTCAATCGCTTTCGCCTACGAGCCATTTCTCGTGGAGAAATAATAATGTGAGTGTGTATAAGGCGTTTACACACCAACATTTGGCAGAAATTAAACAGACATTAGGCACTATAAAAGCCATCCATTTTATCCCTTACCGCGGTAATTTCTCGCGCGGGATCATGGCGAATGTGTACACGCCTTACAGCGGTACGCAGGAACAGGCCGAAAAACTATACGAAGATTTCTACGCGAATTCGCCCTTCGTTTTCCTAAGCCCAGCAGCGGTGGATGTGAAACAAGTGGTGAATACGAACAAGTGTTTTCTTCATTTACAGGTCCATGAGGGCCAAATCCTCATCAGCTCCGTGATCGATAATTTAATTAAAGGTGCCTCCGGCCAAGCGGTTCAGAATATGAATTTGATGCTGGGGTGGGCGGAAGATTTAGGATTAAAGCTTAAATCCATCGGATTTTAGCTTTACAAATACCAAAGAGCAAAGTTCAAAGATCAAAGATGGAATCCGCTGCGCGGTATAATGAAAATACCAAAGAGCAAAGTTCAAAGATCAAAGATGGAATCCGCTGCGCGGATGAATTCATGAAATACCGCTCTGAACTTTGAACTTTGCTCTTTGAACTTTGCTCTTTGAACTTTGAACTTTGAAATTTGAATTATGAACTTATTCAACGTATACCCCCTCTACGACATTGAGCTTGTAAAAGCGAAAGGAAGTACCGTGTGGGATAAAAATGGACAGGAATACCTGGATTTATATGGTGGTCACGCGGTGATTTCCATTGGACACTCGCATCCTACCTATGTGAAGCGAATGACGGAGCAGCTTCATCACATTGGCTTTTACTCGAATTCGATTATCATTTCTGGGCAACAGGAGCTGGCGGAGAAGCTGGGTCGCGTGTCTGGGTATGAGGATTATACTTTGTTTTTGACGAATTCTGGTGCGGAATCGAATGAGAATGCGCTGAAATTAGCGTCGTTTCATACGGGTCGTAAGAAGGTGGTTTCCTTTACGAAGGCTTTCCACGGAAGAACGGCTGGGGCGGTGGCGGTGACGGATAATCCGAGCATTGTGGCGCCTATTAATGATACATCGCACGTGAGTTTCTTGCCATTTAATGGTGTGGAGGGTTTGGAAGCGGGGATTACGGAGGAGACGGCGGCGGTGATAGTGGAAGGAATTCAGGGTGTGGGTGGTATTCAGGTGGCGAGTGATGCATTTTTGCAGGCGTTGAGAAAGCGGTGTGATGAGACGGGGGCGCAGTTGATTTTGGATTCGGTGCAGTGTGGATATGGTCGTTCGGGGCAGTTTTTTTCGCATCAGTTTGCAGGGATTCATCCAG
This sequence comes from uncultured Cytophagaceae bacterium, assembly GCA_903907915.1. Taxonomy (GTDB): domain Bacteria; phylum Bacteroidota; class Bacteroidia; order Cytophagales; family Spirosomataceae; genus Aquirufa. The sequence goes on along the minus strand of CAIVPV010000368.1, from coordinate 3,952 downwards.
ATATGATGACGACTGCTAAAGGTATGGGTAACGGATTTCCTATTGGTGGGGTGTTGATTGCGCCGCATATTAAAGCGAGTTATGGCTTGTTGGGGACGACTTTTGGAGGAAATCATTTAGCGTGTACGGCTGCAAATGTGGTGCTGGATGTGATTCAAGAAGAAAAATTGATTGAAAACGCAGCGAAAATCGGCGACTATATTCAAAAAGAATTAAAAGGTATTCAGGGAATCACGGAAGTGAGAGGTCGTGGATTGATGATCGGGATTGAAGTGGAACAGCCTGTGGGGACTGTGAGAGATGCTTTATTATTTAAAGAGCATATATTCTGCGGTTATTCTGGAAAGCATACGTTGCGTCTTTTACCGAGCTTAGCGATCGATCAGAAAATTGCGGATCAATTTTTACAGAGTTTAAAAACAGTTTTAGCAAATTAACCCTTGCTTTTGAACTAGAAATGTGATTATTTTGCGTTTCTTTTGTTCAAAACGCAAGAGCAAAAAATAGAGTAAAAACAATTATTTATCCTTTATAATGGCATTAATTACAAAAATTAGAGAGAAGTCAGGAATAGCGGCGGCAGCAATTGCTATCAGTTTAGTTTTGTTCCTAGTAGGAAGTGATATTTTCCAAGGCAAATCATCTTTATTCGGGTCTAGCTCGCAAGAAGTGGGTGTAATCGCAGGTGAGAGCATCCTAATTCAAGATTTTCAAAAGAAAGTAGAAGAAGCTACGCAGAATTACACAGCACAAACGGGCAAAGGTCCATCTGAGCAAGAGGCGAGCATGATTCGGGACCAAGTTTGGAACCAATTAATTTTAGACATCGCTTACAAGAAAGAATTCGATGCCTTAGGAATCAAGGTTTCTGACGAAGAATTGATCGACATGGTGCAAGGAAATAACATCCACCCATCGGTTCGTCAACAATTCACGAATCCTCAAACGGGTCAATTCGACAAGACATTTGTGGTTCAGTTCTTAAAGAATTTGAAGACTTTGCCAGTGGAGCAGCAACAAGCATGGGATCGTTTTGAGAAATCAATCGCTCAAGATCGTCTTCGTTCTAAGTATGAGAACTTGATGCGTATGTCTAATTACGTAACTCAGGCGGATGCAGCGAAGGAATACCAAGCGCAAACGGCGAAATTCAATTCGAAATTCTTATTCGTTCCCTTCTTCTCTATCGCGGATTCATCTATTAAGGTGCAAGATTCTCAATTAGAAGAATATTTAGCGAAGCACAAGGATGAGTTCAAAGGAACGAACACGCGTTCGATTCAATATGTAACTTTCCCTGTGATTCCTGCGAAACAAGATACGGTAGAGTTTTATAATCAAATCAAGCAATTAGCGAAGGATTTAGCGGTAGCGCAAAATGATTCTGCGTTTGCGATGTTGAATTCAGATGTTCGTACTCCTTATTTAGTTTCTTATTCGGAAATTCCTGAGGATGTTAGGTCTCAATTAGCGACTTTCCAACCGGGTGGTATCTATGGCCCATTCAAGAGTGGCTTAACGTATTCGATCTATAAATACGGTGGTGTTAAGAAAGATACGTTGTTTACGATGCGTGCTAGCCATATCTTAATCGCACCAGCGAATAAGACGGATTCGGCGAAGGCGCAAGCGAGAACACGTGCGGAAGTAATATTGGCACAAATTAAAGGAGGCGCGAGCTTCGAGACTTTGGCCCAAATGAATGGAATGGACGGCACCGCACAACAAGGTGGTGATTTAGGTTATTTCAAAAATAACGGTGGAATGGCTAAGTCATTCGAGAAAGCTTTGTTCGGTTATAATGGCGCTGGTTTAATGCCAGGTGTAGTAGAAACAGAATTCGGTTTCCACGTGGTGAAGGTGACGGATGCGAAAACTAATACGAGCTATAAGTTAGCGGCGATTAACAAAACGATTGCTCCGTCTCAAGCGACGATGGACAAAGTGTTCACGACAGCTGATGCGTTTGCGAATGCAAATGGCAATTTAGCTTCGTTCGAAGTGGCTTTGAAAAAAGATAGAAACTTATTCATGATGCGTGCTGAGCGTTTGACAGAAAATGCCTCTGCCGTTAATAACTTAACGAATGCACGTGAAATCGTACGTTGGGCATTTGATGACAATACTTCCGTAGGCGATGGTTCTAAGAAAGTATTTGAACAAGATTCTCAATACATCGTGGCTTATGTAACAGGCAAGTCTGATAAGGAAAATGTGAAAGTAGAAGACTTCCGCATCGAATTAACATCTTTAGTTCGTAACCAATTGAAAGGTGAAATGATCTCTAAGAAATTAGCTAACAAGACTGGTTCATTAGAGCAAATCGCACAAGCCTATGGTGCCGGTGCCTTAGTGGAGAATGTGCAAGACATTACTTTATCTAGCGGTATGTTGAATACGGCTGGTCCTGATGCGGTGGCCTTAGGCCGAATCGCTGGTTTGAAAAACGGTAAGCGTTCGAAAGTATTCGTAGGAGATAACGGTGTGTTTATCGCGGAGAAAACAGGTGAATTAACTGCTCCAGCTCTAGCGGATTACTCTAGCTTTAAGAATCAAATCCAACAGATGAACACACAACGTTCATCGTTCTATATCAACGAAGCGATTAAAGAAAATGCGAATATTGTAGACAAACGCTACAAGTTCTATTAAGATTTTTTAATTTCGATTAGAAAAGCATTCTGTAAAGGATGCTTTTCTTGTTTAACACGTAATGATCAAACACTGGAAACGTTTTAGCGCTTTTTACCTGATCGGAATCGGAGTCCTTCTGATCGCGATGAGCCCCTTCGTGCGCGGACGTTTCGACCTGAGTGAGGATGGCAAGTATACGCTGAGTGAATCGAGCGAGGTCATCTTAGAAAGCATCGATGCTCCGCTTTTAGTGCAAGTCTATTTAGGCGGAGATGATTTACCCGGAGGTTTTAAGCGACTACAAAAAGAAACGTTAGACTTACTCGCAGACATGAAATCCGTGAGCTCGGCGAACATTGAAATACAGCTCATCGATGTATACAACGAATATCCTACCGAAGATGCGCGGGCTTCTTTGACACGACAACTGGATTCCCTAGGTATTCCTCCCACGAATTTAGTGCACAAGGACAATGGCAAGCAGGTGCAACAGCTTATCTTCCCTGGTCTTGTTATTTCCAAAGGTGCCCTGAAAACTGGGGTACTTTTATTAAAGGGAAACAAGTTAGCTAGCCCGGAAGAGATCATTAATCAGTCGATCGAAGGATTAGAATTTGAAATCGTGCAGGCGATTCAGCAATTGCTGCCTCAGGAACGCAAGAAGATCGGTTTCTTCGTCGAATATTCGACTACCCCGGCGATTGCTCAAATGGATCTTGTGAATAGCTTAAAACGCAAATACGACCTATTCCCGGTGGATTTGGCGGCCTCCCCTACGTTAGATGGTTTGGATGCCATCTGTGTTTTGCAACCGACCCGCGAATTCAGTGAATCAGATGCCTATAAGATCGATCAGTTTATTGTCAAAGGCGGTAAGGCTCTGTTCCTAGTGGACGGCGTGAAAATCGATACGCTGGAGAACCAAGGTTTAGCCATTAGCCCGCGCAAAACAGGTTTGGAAAATATCCTCTTCCATTATGGTCTGCGTTTAAACGCAAACCTAGTGAAGGATGCGCAGAATTCTGGCATGATTCCGCTCAAGGTGGGCAATATGGGCAATAAGTCGAATATTCAATTGATGCCTTGGCCAGCTTTCCCGCTATTAAATGGGAATCCTACTTTCTTGATCACGAAAAACTTAGATGCCATTTATGGCCGATTCGTTTCGAGCATCGATACCATTTCTGGGGCCGCGACACGTAAGACGCCTTTATTACGCACCAGTCAATATACGCAGGTGGCCAAAGCTCCGTCTTTATTGTCCTTCAGTTCTGCTGGCAAGGATTTTGACCCAGCTGCTTATACAGCAGGCGTTCAA
>CAIVPV010000367.1 GCA_903907915.1 uncultured Cytophagaceae bacterium | reverse complement strand
GAATTAGAGATTTTGGAGCGAATCCAAGATGATATAAAACCTTTTTTATCGGAGATAGGGCTGAAAGAAATAGAAAAAATGGGTGCTTGGGTGAAGGATGATGAGGGGGATTTTTCCACTCCAGTGATTGAAGGACGCGAGTGCGCCTATGCTTTATACGATGAAAAAGGTCATTTAAAGTGCGGAATCGAACAAGCTTATTTTGCTGGTAAAACCGATTTCAGAAAACCTATTTCCTGCCATTTATATCCGATTCGCCTAGCTAAGTTAGCTGATTATACGGCTTTGAATTACGATCGTTGGTCCATCTGTTCTGATGCTTGTTCTAATGGAGCGTCTTTAGGAGTCCCTATTTATGTATTCTTGAAAGAACCGTTGATTCGCAAATTTGGCGAAAAATGGTATGGAGAATTGTGTCAAGAAATCGAAGAGCGTAAGGAAGAATAATGGCTGATTTTGAAGCAATTTACCAGGTAGTTTCCCTCATTCCCGTAGGACGAGTAAGCTCTTATGGGGCTATTGCAGGTTATTTAGGTTCTAAAGGCGGGGCAAGGTTAGTAGGTTGGGCGATGAACGCCTCTCATGGTCAGGCGTCGATTCCTGCTCATCGAGTGGTGAATAGAAATGGCGTTTTGACTGGGAAGAATTTTTTTGGCGGAAATCGGATGCAAGAATTATTAGAAGCCGAAGGACTGATCATTAAAGACGATCAAATTCAAGATTTCAGAAACCACTTTTGGGATCCCACTATCGAATTAATTTAAATTATCTAGGTACTTTACGCCACCCAAACCTCTCATTTGTCGTTGAATGGTTGAAGTACGTTTACGTACGTAGGCAGACGGATGTTCGATCGAGAATCGATTAGGACTAGGTAATACTGCCGCGATTCTAGCTGCTTCTGATGTACTTATTTCAGATCCACTGTGTCCATAATATTGTCTGCAGGCAGCCTCTACTCCAAAAGTCATCGGACCTGTCTCCGCCACATTCAAATACACTTCAAGGATTCGTTCTTTACCCCAAATCAATTCAATCAAGAAGGTAAAGTAAACTTCGAGACCTTTACGAATATAGCTTCGATCTTGCCAAAGAAAGACATTCTTAGCCACCTGCTGAGAAATGGTGCTGGCTCCTCTAATTTTTTTGCCCTTCATATTATGCTTTACCGCTCCCCACATTGCATCAAAATCAAATCCGTGGTGATCAGGAAAGGCTTGATCTTCGGAGGCAATCACAGCAATAGCGGCATTTTTATCTAACTCTTTATACGATGACCATTGGCTATGAATCTTGGAAGGATTTCCATTAATTAATGCATCAATTTTCCTTGATGCCATGGTAGGAGTGAAATAAACGGGGAAAAATTTCAGGAATACGACCGAAAAGAGGCTGAAAATCCAGAGATAAAGAAAGAAGAAACCAATCTTTTTTAACCAAGAGCGTTTCGTTGGGCTCTTTTTAGCTAGGCGTTCAAACTTATTGCCGCCGCTAGATGCGCCGGGTGTTTTCTTCGTATATTCAATTCGTTTTGCCATGGATATGTAAATTTACTAAAAGGCTTTAGACCACAAAAATATCACTACTCAAACGGTCAGCTATTAATTTACCTTCACCGATTAGAATTAAATTATTGCCATCTCGATGCGCTAAACCCTTATTAATCCAGTCTTGAAATTCTTTCTCAGGATAAGGTTGATCTAGTTGCTGAAAGGATCTGCGGACAAATGACAAGTCAATTCCCCACTTCGTGCGTAAACGAACCATCAGGTATTCATTCAGTTGATCAGCTGGGCTAAGCTCCTCTTTTTCGGCGATTGCATGTCCATCCTTGAGGTATTTGGCATTATTAGAGACATTCCATTGCCTTGAATGTCCATTGAAACTGTGCGCTGATGGGCCAACACCTAGGTAGGGTTCTTGCTGCCAATAACTGGAATTATGGACAGAATATTGGCCATCCTTTGCGAAATTTGAAGTTTCATATCCTTCGTAACCTTTAGATTCTAAATAATCACGTACTTGTTGAAAGGCAGATGCCATAGCAGAATCAATAATTTCAACGAAATCGCCTTTCTTCTTTTGTACTCCAAATACCGTTTTAGGCTCAATTGTCAAGCTATAAGCCGAGATATGTGGGACGCCGAATGAGGTGGCTAAGTCTAGATCAGTTTGTAGTTCATCGGATGAATTCGACGGAATTCCATAGATTAAATCGATACTAATATTGTGTATGCCTGCATTTTGGGCATTATTAATGGCTTGAACGGAATCGTCAGCATTGTGGTTGCGATTCATCAATTGAAGGTTTTTCTCTTGGAAAGATTGAATACCAATGCTCAGGCGGTTAATTCCGCGAGAGTTGATCATTTGGCAATATTCTAAGGTTAAATCCTCTGGATTAGCTTCTAACGTTATTTCTGCCTCCTCTACAACACTATGGTGTGCACGAATAGCGGTAAAAATCAAATCTAATTCCGTGGCAGACAATAGGGAAGGGGTTCCTCCGCCTAAATAGATGGTTTTAAGTGGAGCACCTCCTAGATAGTCTTTCTGGGCGGCTATTTCGCGGCACAAGGCCTGTACCATCTCTTCTTTTCGGCTTGTCTTCGTCGAAAAATGAAAATCGCAATAATGACAAGCTTGCCTACAAAAAGGGATATGGAGGTAGAGGTGCACCGTATTAAGGTTCGAAAATCAAATAACTTAGCGAATCTGGATTCAACATTTCATTAGCAAGGGATTGAATATGAGCGCTATCAATTAAATCAATCTGTTCGAAAATCTCTTCTAGGCTCTCGATTTTTTCTCGATCTAAAAGATTTTTAGCCATCATCAACATAAAATTAAGGTTTCCTTCCTCTGCCATGGCTAATTGACCTTTCAATTGGCTTTTAATCTTTTTCAACGAAGAGGCCGTTAATTCCTTCTCTTGTAGTTTCGTGAACTCTTTTTGAATCAATTTCAATGATTTATTCACCTGATTCGGTTCTGTTCCAAAATAAATCGCCCAGAAACCAGAATCCAAAAAGGAGGTCAAACTAGCTTCAATTGAATATACTAGGCCGTGCCGTTCGCGAACGGATACGTTTAGCAAGGAATTCATGCTAGGTCCACCGAGTAGGTTGACTAATAAGAAAAAGGACAGTCTATTCGGGTTTTCAATCGCGAAAGATTGGCGGCCTAAAGCTACGTGAGATTGCGTAATTCCCCTTTTGATTACCTTGGTTAGCGGAATCATGGGACTCGGCTCGATGCGTTTTACGATCTGTTTTTTTGCCTTAATTACGCCTAAATGCTTTTCTGCCCAGGCGAATACCTTAGCAGCGTCTAATTTTCCGATAGAGGAAAAGACGATGCGGGAGGTGTCTAGGTTTCGTTCGATGAAGGTTTCTAGATCTTTCTTTTGGAAAGATTGAACCGTTTCTGTGGTACCTAAAATATTCACTCCTAGCGGGTGATTTGGGAATAATAATTCGTCAAAATCATCCTGAATGGCTTCTTCTGGAGCGTCATAATACATCGACATCTCCTCTAAAATGACTGATCTTTCTTTCTCTAATTCCTTTTCTGGGAAAACAGATTCGAATGTGATATCCGTTAATAATTCCAAAGCCCGTTCGAAATAGGGGCTCAAAATGGACGCATGAAAACAGATTTTTTCCTTCGTGGTATAGGCATTCAATTCACCGCCGTAAATTTCTAGGCGGTTAATGATTTCCATATTACTTTTTTTCTTCGTCCCTTTGAAGGCTAAATGCTCCCAAAAATGCGCTAAACCCTCTTCTCCTGCTAGTTCATCCCGACTTCCTATGTCTAACATAATCCCTAAATGCGAAATTTCTGTGTGAAGCACTTGTCTGTGAACCACGGTGATTCCGTTAGATAAGGTATGCAGGTGAATCGAATTCATGTAAGGGGTTTTAATGAAAAATGTCCCAAAAATAAGTAATTTTATGGCTAATTGCTTCCTTTTCTGCCATGAATCCAGTTTCCAAAGTATTAATTATTCAAACCGCTTTCCTTGGGGATGCTGTTTTAGTGACGTCGCTATTGGAAAAAATTCGATTGGAATCCCCCGAAACGGCCATTCATTTGTTAGTGAGGAAAGGAAATGAATCCATTTTTCAGGCTTACACACATACGTGTTTACAGCGCGTTTGGACTTATGATAAGGCAAATAAGCGTGTTTCTTGGCTAGATTTGCATCACAATTTAAAGCAAGAATCCTTCGATAAAGTCTTCGTGGTTCAACGCTTTTTCGGGATGGGTTTATTGAGTCTGATGATTGGTTCGAAGCAGGTTTTGGGTTTCGCAAAAAATCCACTTTCCTGGTTTTTTACGAAGAGTTTCCCTCATCCTTTCGGTACTGGTATCCACGAAGTGGAGCGAAATACGGCTTTATTAAGCGATTGGTTAGGGAATAAGGTATATAAACCTTTTTTAAATCCTCTGCAGGTGCAAGCCCCGGCCAGAAATTATATCTGCATTTCTCCCGGGAGTGTTTGGGAGACAAAGCGTTTACCCATTCAGAAGTGGATTGATTTTATTCATTTATTGCCTCGGGATCAGGCCATTGTATTGATGGGATCGCCTACTGAAAAGTCTCTTTCAGATGAAATCGAACAAGCCTGCCCAGGATGGCCCATTTTTAATGAGACGGGAAAACACGCTTTATTAGCTTCTGCGTCCATTTTTGCCCAAAGCAAGGGTAATTTCGTCAACGATTCTGGTCCAATGCACCTTTCTTCTGCGGTAAATGCGCCTACTGTTGCGGTTTTTTGCTCTACCATACCTGATTTTGGCTTTGGGCCTTTAGCAGAGCATAGTCAAATCATCGAAGTAACAGAGAAACTAGATTGCCGCCCCTGCGGAGACCACGGCAAGAAAAATTGTCCACTAGGTCATTATGCCTGTGGAAATAATATCTCCTCCCAAAAAATGTTATTGGCTTACGAAGCTCTTGAAGCGAGTAAATAAAGCACGGCCATTCTGACCGCAACCCCGTTTTCTACCTGATCTAAGATGATCGAATGCGGTGAATCTGCCGCATCTGAGCTTAATTCCACCCCGCGGTTAATCGGACCTGGGTGCATTAAAACGATTTCTTTAGGCAGTTCTTCTAGCATTGCGCGATTAATCCCGAAGAATTGTGAGTATTCGCGCAGGCTAGGGAAGTATTTGATTTGTTGTCTTTCTAGTTGGATGCGAAGGACGTTCGCCGCATCACACCAAGCCAATGTACTTTTCACATCGTGTGAAACTTCCACGCCTAGGCTTTGTATATGCTTCGGAATCAAGGTGCTAGGTCCGCATAAGCGAACTTCAGCTCCTTGTTTCTTCAAGGCATAAATATTTGATAAAGCGACTCTGGAATGCAATATATCCCCGATGATGGCGATCTTTTTGCCGGCTAAATCCCCCAATTTTTCTTGTAGGGAGAAGGTATCTAGTAAGGCTTGCGTGGGATGTTCATGCGTTCCGTCACCTGCGTTGATGATATTCGCCTTAATGTGTTTCGCTAAATAATGCGGGGCCCCTGGACTCGCGTGGCGCATCACGATCATATCCACTTTCATGGCTAAGATGTTATTGACCGTATCGAGTAAACTTTCTCCTTTATTTACGGAACTTCCTGATGCTGAGAAGTTAATGGTGTCGGCTGAAAGTCTTTTTTCCGCTAATTCAAAGGATAAACGGGTACGGGTGGAATTCTCAAAGAAGATATTGGCAATCGTCACATCACGTAGAGAAGGAACTTTTTTAATTGGTCTATTTAGGACCTCTTTAAATTCTCTGGCCGTTTTAACAATCAATTGAATGGATTCTTCATCCAGATCTTTGATTCCTAATAAATGTGGCGACTTTAGCATAGTTCTTATCAGGGTTGTTGAGGAATTAACCAAATTCTATCCGCTTCATGGCCTTGTTCCGTCCATTCTACGAGTACTTTCTCGGTAGGTAAGGTATTTACACTTTTACCTATATAATCTGCGTTTATAGGCAAATCACGATTATATATACGGTCTATTAAGACACATAATTCTACTTTAGCAGGTCGCCCAAAACTATTCATCGCATCCAGCGCCGCCCGAACCATCCGGCCCGTGGCTAAAACGTCATCCACTAAAATGACACGCTTATTTTCGATCAGGAAGGGAACATCGGTTGAATTAGGCGATACGGTTTCTCTACGGCGGTAATCATCTCGGAAGAACGTAGCATCTATTTTTCCTACACTAGGCGCTTTTTCGAGGTGTTTACTCAATTCTTTAGCAATACGCTCGGCAAAATAAATACCCCGAGGCTGCAAGCCTAGTATAACTGTTTCAACGTCTTTGATTTGATTTTCAATGAGCTCTTGGCATAACCGAGATATGGTTATTTCGAGTAATGGGCTTGATAAAATCAGCTTACGAGTCATTATTGCAAAGATACTATAATTTTTTTTAAAAGATTACCTGATTAGGGTCGAAATCGGGTAGTATTTGGTCCTTATCAGATACAATTGGATTTTTAATACCCCAATCGATACCTAATTTAGGGTCATTCCAGCGAATCCCTGATTCCGCGTCTTTATTCCAAAAATTCGTGCATTTATAGACAAAAATAGTCTCTTCTAAGGCCATAAAACCATGTGCAAATCCGATAGGCACATAGAGCATATTGCCCTTATCTGCATCTAGAACGAATGTTTCGTGCTGTCCGAAGGTAGGGGAGTCCTGACGTAAATCCACCACCACATCTAAAGCCTTACCCGTCATTACTCGAACTAATTTGCCTTGTCCTTCGGGATTTTTCTGGAAGTGAAGTCCCCTAAGGACGCCTTTCGTAGAGTAAGAAAAATTATCCTGCACAAAATCCTCCGTGATTCCATTGGCTGCAAAGCGCTTCTGATTATAGGATTCGTAAAAATATCCGCGATCATCGTGAAATTTTGTGGGTACGCATTCAATGACTCCAGATAAATTGTGTTTAATGAATTCCATTCGTTGGTTTTTGGCGGGGAAAGGGATAGATTTGTTGCAAAATTAATCCTATTTTCCTTCTTTCACATGAATTCAGCGGAATTAATTAAGCAAATTGAACAGAAGAGGTCTTTTTTGTGCGTGGGTTTGGATACCGATATCACGTTAATTCCGAGTCGATTTAAAACGGAAAAGGATCCCATTTTCTCTTTTAATAAGGCTGTCATTGATGCTACTTTGCCTTATGCAGTCGCTTATAAGCCTAATATTGCTTTTTACGAAGCATTGGGACCTGCTGGCTGGGATAGTTTGCAGAAAACGATGGAATATATGCCAAAAGACGTGTTTTCCATTGCAGATGCGAAACGGGGAGACATCGGAAATACAGCCACCAAATACGCCCAAACTTTCTTTGATCCGACCTGTGCTGGTTTCGATTTCGATTCTGTCACCGTAGCGCCTTATATGGGAGAGGATTCAGTCAGTCCTTTCTTGCATTTTTCAGGTAAATGGGTGATTCTTTTGGCCTTAACTTCTAATCCCGGAAGTACTGATTTTCAGCAATTAAAAGATGCGAATGGTGTTCCCTTGTATGAAAATGTCATGCGCAAAGCGATGGAATGGGGTTCTGCAGATGAATTAATGTTCGTCATTGGCGCCACTAGGTCTGATTATATGACCAAAGTCCGCGAAATCGCACCAGATAATTTCTTCTTAGTTCCTGGCGTAGGTGCTCAGGGGGGGAGTTTAGCTGATGTGGCGAAATTTGGGATGAATAAAAAGGTAGGACTTCTCGTGAATTCATCTCGTGGGATTATCTATGCAGGCGATGATACGGCTGTTTCTGCTGCTAGAGAGGCGAAAAAAGTGCAAGAGGAAATGAATCAATTATTAGATCTTTACTATAAATAACATGGAATTAAGCATCGGTACTCCGGCTTTATTGTTCTCAACGGTTTCCTTGTTGATGATCGCATTTACGAATCGATTTATGTCGATGGCGTCCTTGATTCGCGGTTTGCACGAGAAATTTCAGCAGAATCCAGATGATGCGATAGTGTTGCAGATCACTAATTTACGTCTACGGATGAAGTTGATCCAACGAATGCAGATTATCGCGATTATAAGTTTGATTTTGAGCGTTATTTGTATGTTTTTGTTGTTTATGAATCTGCAGGTAGCAGCACGCTGGTTCTTCGGTATAGGACTCTTAGGGATGAGTATCTCTTTAGCATTAAGTGCTTGGGAGATTACGATTTCTACCAAAGCCCTGGAGGTAGAACTTTCCGATATGGAAGAGATTATTAACAAAAGGAAATAATGCTATTTTTTATCTAAATATTAAAAAATAAAGTGCAAAATATTTTCCGCCTATAATTTATTTACTATTTTTGTGTACAATTTTTACATTTCATACAAACAAAGATTTTGAATGACTTTTGGTCATTAAAAATACTACTTAGGCGGATTGAATAAAGGCTCGGAATTTTTCTGAGTCTTTATTGTTTCTAGGCCTTTATGCTTTTAGAATGAGCGCTGAAAGAGGAGGGAGATTGATCGCGATAGAGAAGGCCTTACCTTGCCAGTTGATTTCTTCCGTCATGGTTGCACCTGAAACCGCATAATTACTTCCCCCGAATTCCTCTTTATCTGAATTGAATACGGTTTTCCAAATACCAGGAAGCGGCACACCGATCCGATAGCCATCTCTAGGAGCTGGAGTTAGATTCAGGATAACAATCACTTGTTGCTTCACTGAATCCCCTTTTCTGATGTAGGAAATGACCGAATTACCTTGGTCATTTGATTCAATCCACTCGAAACCCTCGTGATTAAATTGTTGGCTATAGAAGGCTGGCTCTGAGCGGTAAAGCTGGTTTAAAGCTTTTACCGTTTCTTGAATTCCTTTATGTGAATGATGTTCTGTGAGGTGCCAGTCGAGACTTTGGGTGTGATTCCATTCTTCTCTTTGGCCAAATTCCCCACCCATAAATAATAAGTGAGAACCCGGATGTGTAAACTGTTCGGTTAAAAGTAGTCGTAGGTTAGCAAATTTCTGCCAATCATCGCCTGGCATTTTATTCAATAAGGAGCCTTTTCCATAGACGACCTCATCATGAGAAAGAGGTAAACAGAAATTTTCCGTGAAGGCATATATCAAAGAGAATGTTAGCTCATTGAGGTGATGCTGGCGGTAAATGGGGTCTTTTTGGAAGAAACGAAGGGTGTCATTCATCCAGCCCATCATCCATTTTTGGCCAAAACCTAATCCTCCCATAAACACCGGTTTCGTCACCCCAGGGAAACTCGTCGATTCCTCAGCAATCATCTGGATATAGGGAAATTCGCCATAAATATGGCTATTCAAGTCTTGCAAGAAGGAAATAACTTCAAGGTTGTGGTTGCCCCCAAACTGGTTAGGTTCCCACTCTCCGTCATTTCTCGAATAATCTAAGTATAACATGGAAGCCACCGCATCCACGCGCAAACCGTCTACATGGTAGCGATCACTCCAGAAAAAGGCGTTGGATAATAAGAAAGAGCGCACTTCATTCTTTCCATAATCGAAGATATAGGATTTCCAATCCGGGTGGTAGCCACGTTTAGGATCAGGATGTTCGTAAGCGCTTCCGCCATCAAAATTGTATAATCCATGGGCATCGCCTGGAAAATGGGAGGGAACCCAGTCTAAAATAACGCCAATCTCAGCCTGATGAAAGGCTTCCACTAAGTGCATGAAGCCCTGTGGATCGCCAAAACGTGCCGTAGGAGCAAAATACCCCGTAATTTGATAACCCCAAGATGGATCATAGGGATATTCCATAATGGGCATAAACTCCACGTGCGTAAAGCCCATTTCCTTCACATAATTCACCAATTTAACAGCTAAATCACCGTATGTCAGGTAATCATTTTCCAGGGTCTTCATCCAAGAGGCTAAATGCACCTCATAGATAGACATAGGCGCATTCAAGGCATTCTTTGCGCCCCTAATCTCCTGCCATTTCGTATCTTTCCACTCTTTATAGGTATTCCAAACAATGCTCGCCGTCTTAGGAGGAGCCTCACAATACAAGCCCATGGGGTCTAATTTCTCCACATATTCCCCACTTTCCGTTTCAATTCCATATTTGTACGTTTCCCCTGTTTTCACTCCCGGAATAAAGCCTTCCCAAATGCCAGATGAGTCCCAGCGAGGAAATAATGGGTGAGAATAACGATCCCAACTATTAAAATTCCCGGTTACAAACACATTTTTAGCATTAGGCGCCCAAACCGCAAAAAACGTTCCTACCGTCCCTTCATGGTCTATTTCGAAGGCTCCTAATTTCTCATAAAGTCTTGTATGTTTGCCATTTAAGAAAAGAGCAACGTCAAAATCGGTTAGTCTTGAATAGGGGTGGACGTTCGCCATAAGGGGTTCTGCTTCAATGTTTAGGCTAAAATAGCGAAAATTAATTAGAAATTAATTAGTCTTTTTTAGCAGGTAGTTTTGAATATAAAAGAGAAAAACCTACCTTTGTGCCACCAAAATAAATAATGGTCCGTTCGTCTAGGGGTTAGGACACGTCCCTTTCACGGATGAAACACGGGTTCGATTCCCGTACGGACTACCATCCCTCTCTATTTGTCATAGGGAGGGATTTTTTTTGCTTTCTAGCTAAGCAGTTAAAATGGATTTATTTCTAATCGCATTCTGCATAAAAATCTTCCCGTGTTTAATGGTTAATTTGTCTGTCAAATGCAGATTTCTGATGACACGAATGACTGTTTCTACTCGTAATCCGGTTAAATCGGCTATTTGTTGTCGCGTTAAAATGATGAGGGATTCGTCTGTTTTAATGTGTGTATTATTCAATTTAAAATAGTCTAAAAGTCCCATTATTAAATTTTCCGGCTGATTAGTGGCCATTTTGTTTAATAAATAAAACTTAAAGCGTAAGCGTTCCGTCAATAATCGAGAGAATAAAAAGTGAATTTTAGGGTATGCTTCTAATAAGGAAGTAAATCGCTGTTTGGGCAAGCGAAGCAAAATAGATTTAGTTGTTGCTACCGCAGTTGCCGCATATACCCCACCATCAAATAAGGGCAGTTCCCCCACACATTGCGATGGATATATAATGGTTTGCAAATATTCTTTTCCATCATCTCCCAGATTTACCCATTTAACCATTCCAGAAATTAATTGGAAATAGTAATGACATGAATCACCTTCACTGAAAATCACTTCATTTTTCGCAAATTCCTTGATTTCAGCACCCCATTCTTCTAATAGTTTTTCTTCGATCATCTTTTCAAAATTCAACGAAGCACATACATCCCAAAAAGATTAATTGTGACTAAGGTCATTTTAGCATATGATTAAAATCACAATTTTCAAAAAGGGGCTAAATGAGTGAATGAAGTATGTTTTATGTTTTATTTTAGGGACAAAATCTGGTAAGTACATGAGCTTAAACCCCTTATATGATTGAACGCATAAGTTCCAAAATTACGGAGGTCTAAAATTGTGCCAACAAAAATAGAAATCCATGAAAATATACTTTACGATTCTTGCCCTTAGTTTGGGTATTTTATCCTGCGGAGGAAGCGAAAATCAAACGTCTACAACCGATGCCGAGGTGAAAACGGAGGTTGAAAACCCCGAAAACCCAAGTTATGATCCTAAAAGAGGATCAGGAAAATTCACTAAAGTTGATATTGATCCCGCCATTGACTTGGTCATGGTTAAAAAAGGTAAATCGAATTTTGACCTAAAATGTGGCAGCTGTCACCGACTTAGCTCAGAACGCTTAGTGGGTCCCGGTTGGAAAGGGGTAACCTCAAGAAGAGCGCCTGAATGGATTATGAATTTCATCACAAACACGGATGAAATGATAAATAAAGATCCGCAAGTACAAGCCCAACTAGAAATATGTCTGGTACGTATGCCGAACCAAAATTTAAGCGACGCTGATGCGAGGTCTTTGTATGAATTTATGCGTCAAAATGATGCAAAAAAATAACTAACCAAAATACACTAAAATGAAATCTTCCATTAATTCAATCCTGTTATTTCTAATTTTGGGAGCTTGGAGTCTCCAATCTTGTAAACCCAAAAATGTAGGAAATTTAATTAGTGCTGATGCAGCCACTAAGACGTATGTAGCCCCTGGTAAATACGACGAATTTTACAATCTAGTTTCGGGCGGTTTTTCAGGCCAAATGAGTGTTTATGGCCTTCCAAGTGGTCGTTTATTTCGCGTTATTCCTGTTTTTTCTGTTGATCCAGAAAAGGGCTATGGATATAGTGAAGAAACAAAACCGATGCTTAACACCTCTCATGGATTCATTCCTTGGGACGATTTACATCATACGGAATTATCACAAACTAATGGCGAAGTAGATGGAAGATGGATTTTTGGAAACGCTAATAATACTCCACGCGTAGCTAGAATCGATTTATCAAGTTTTAAAACAGCTGAAATAATTGAACTCCCTAACAGTGCAGGGAACCATTCTTCCCCGTTTATTACGGAAAACACCGAATATGTAGTGGCTGGAACTCGATTTAGTGTGCCGCCTGATAATAAAAATGGAGATGTTCCTATCAATACCTATAAGGAAAATTTCAAAGGATATATCAGCTTTATTTCTGTAAAAAAAGAAACGGGAGAAATGGATTTAGCCTTTCAAATTGAATGTCCTGGGGTCAATTTTGATTTGAGTCATGCCGGTAAAGGAAAGTCTCACGGCTGGTTCTTCTTTAGCTGTTATAACACCGAGCAGGCTAACACTTTGTTAGAAGTAAATGCATCTCAGCGAGATAAAGATTTTATTATGGCGGTCAATTGGAAAAAGGCGGAAGAATATATTAAAGCAGGTAAGGCAAAACGTATGCCTGCTAAATATGCGCATAATAAGTATAATGAGAAGACACATACGGCTACGTCTGAGATGAAATCGGAAGTTTTGGTTTTAGATGCCAAAGCCTTAAAGGAAATTTGTTATTTCATTCCATGCCCTAAATCACCCCACGGTTGTGATGTCGATCCTACTGGAGAATTCATTGTAGGAAGCGGAAAGTTAGCGGCTTTAATTCCTGTATTTAGTTTTGACAAAATGATTAAGGCGATTGCCCAAAAACAATTTGATGGAGATTACGAAGGAATTCCAGTTATCAAATATGAGGCTGCACTTTATGGCGAAGTTAAAAAACCGGGTTTAGGTCCATTGCATACCGAATTTGATGGAAAAGGAAATGCATTTACTACCTTCTTTGTGTCTAGTGAAGTCGTTAAATGGAACATTAAGGATCTAAAGGTGGTGGATCGTGTCCCTACTTATTATTCTGTGGGTCACTTGTGTATTCCTGGAGGAGATAGTAAGAAGCCAAATGCTAAATATTTGATTGCCTATAATAAAATCACGAAAGATCGGTATTTGCCTACTGGCCCAGAACTAGCCCAAAGTGCTCAGTTATATGATATTAGTGGGGAGAAGATGCAAATGATTTTGGATTTTCCTACCATAGGTGAACCCCATTATGCGCAAGCTATTTCAGCTGATTTATTGAAAAACAAACAAATCAAGTTTTATAAAATTGAAGAAAATACGAATAAATATGTCACCAAAGGGGAGGCTGAAGCCCGGGTGGTCAGAGAAGGGAATGTGGTTCATGTGTATATGACTTCCATTCGCTCCCATTTTGCTCCTGATAATATTGAAGGAATAAAATTAGGTGACGAAGTATATATTCACGTGACTAATTTAGAACAAGACTGGGATGTTCCTCATGGATTTGCCATCAAAGGTGCACGCAATGCGGAGTTACTAATTATGCCAGGTGAAACTCAAACTATGAAGTGGGTCCCTGAACGCGTAGGTATTTTCCCTATGTATTGTACGGATTTTTGTAGCGCACTTCATCAAGAAATGCAAGGTTATATCCGTGTTTCACCTAAAAATAGTCGTGTACCCATTTCATTTAGCTTAGGAACAAATATGCCTTTGGCAAAAAAATAAAAACCAGAGCACCTAGTGAAAGCTAGGTGCTAACTCATTTTTAACCATTGAAATCATGAAAAACTATATTGCAGTACTATCTATCTTTCTGCTTTTTTCAGCCTGTAATTCAGCAGAAAATGAAAATTCCCAAAGCCCAGAAGTTGTCTTAGGTGGCGGTCAGGAAAATGTTCAAGATGATGAATCCCAAAAAGATGTCGTGAAAGTTGCCGCAGGTTCTAAAGACCATACAACCCTTGTTGCGGCCCTAAAACAAGCTGAATTAATTACATCTTTGTCCAATTCTGGACCATTTACCGTTTTTGCTCCCACTAACACTGCTTTTGATCAATTAGATAAGGCAACACTGAATGCATTAATGACAGATGAAAAAAAGGTGGATTTGCAAAATATTCTTCAATACCATGTGACTTTATCAGCTATCAAAGCAGAATTCTTACAAGATGGTCAAACGCTAGGAATGGTGAATGGAGATAATGTCAAAATTAGCGTCAAAAATGGCAAGGTAATGTTGAATAATACGGCCACTATCATCGCATCGATACCCGCATCTAATGGTATAATTCATGTGATTGATCAAGTATTATTACCTCCTAACCCTAGTAAATAATTTTGTATGAAAGCTAGTCATTTACACGCGTACCCTAGATTTCTATTGCTTTTTTCAGCGATTTTGATGCCTTTGGTTGTTTTTTTACCCATTTGGCGAATTGAATTGGATGCGCCACAGTACCCGGAAGGATTGAAATTACTGATACATGCTAATGATATAAAAGGGGATTTGGACATCATTAATGGACTTAATCATTATATCGGAATGAAGACGATGCATAAGGAAGATTTCGTTGAATTTACCATTCTGCCCTATGCTATCATTGCCTTTGCAGTTGTATTTTTAATTGGTTTTTTGATAAACAAACGGCAGGTTCTTTATTTTATATTTTTTAGTTTTTTGACTTTTGGTGTCATTTCCATGGCTGATTTTTGGAAGTGGGAATACGATTATGGCCATAATTTAGATCCCAAAGCGGCTATTCAAATTCCTGGCATGTCATACCAACCCCCTTTTTTAGGCTTTAAGCAATTGCTCAATTTTGGTGCATTTTCTATACCTGACATAGGAGGGTGGATTTTTATTGGCGTAGGGTTGATGCTTTTTGCCGCTTTCATGATGGAATGGAAGTTTTCCGAAAAACTTAGCAATAAGTCATTATTACTGCTTTTAATATCATTTTCGATTTTAACCATTTCGTGCAAAATTCCTGTAAAGGAAATTCAATTAGGCCGAGACCACTGCTATTCTTGTAAGATGAGTATTAGTGATCTCAAATTTGCTGTAGTTATCCTTACCAATAAGGGACGAAGCTTGACATTCGATGATGTAAAATGCATGAAGAATTATTTAGGCATGTCTCCAGGCAGTGCTGATGTAAGGGAAATTTACGTTAGTGATTTTACTGGAAATCATGCCCTTTTGCCAGCAAAGAAAGCTTATTTTTTTACTAGCGCCTATATGATTAGTCCAATGCATG
>CAIVPV010000366.1 GCA_903907915.1 uncultured Cytophagaceae bacterium | reverse complement strand
TCGACTTGTAATTCTAAAATGAAGTCTCTGTAGTTTCCGATTATGGCAATAGGAGTTTGTGGATTGACTATTTCCCCTTTTGATTTTAAAAGACTATAGACGATCCCATTTGTTTTAGATCTTAGGGTAAAATCCTGTGCTAGATTCGAAGAGATTTGTAAGTTTTTCTTCGCTTGTGATGAACTGAATTCAAGCACTCGTTTTAAATCTCTATACTTCTGAATGGATGATAAATAGTTTGCCTTGGATGTTTTGTAGGCTAATTCTTTTAATTCAAAATCTACTTTTGTCCCAATTTGTTGGTCCCAAAGATTTTTTTGACGAAAATAGAGAGAAGAGTCAACGTGTAATTTATTCTTAGCTGTTTCAATTAGTAGTTTTACATCATCTAATTTTCCTTGATTTGCAGAATAATCATTAAAATTAACGGCTAAGGCTGCATTTTCTGCACCGAAACGTTGAGTTTCATTGGTAATAGTTAACAGGGGTGTACCTATATTCACAGAATCCCCCTCTTGGACTAAAAGTTCATTGATAATACCGTTTACTGTTACGAAAGCTTGGTATTGATCTGAAGTTTTTAAAACCCCTGAAGCATAAATAGATTCGGTGATAGGGCCTACAGTAGGAAAGCTGGTTTCTTGTTTGTTTTTACACGAAATAAGAAAGATTCCTATAGCAAAAAGTACTACATGTTTCATGGTTGTAAATTAGCCAAAAAAAGAGATACATCAGAATGATAAAAGTCATTTTATTCTAAAATAAATGTTCGAATTCTTTTATATCAGTCAAGTTTTCTGGAATGGACCTAATTTTTTTGCTTTTTGTGTTGACTAAATACAGGCTTGGGGTGGAGAATACCCCATAGGCTTTTCTGATTTTCGCATCGGCTTTAAGTGAGGTCCAAAACTCAGGAAAATGCCATGGGTTCATTTCGTCATCTATCTGCAACGCAATCACAGGCAGTTTTATTTTTTCTGAATAGGGGATTAAATCAATGAGTAATTCGGTACAATGAAAGCAGGACGGGCTATAAAATATAAGCAAAAAGTATTTCTGACTTGATTGATACGTACTTAATTGAAAATCATTTATGCTGATTTCAGGTACTATTTCTCCTATTTGTAAGGTTCGAATCTTTTCAATTTGAGCATTTATTTTTTCTCGAAATTTTGAAGGGCAATCTGGATCCAGACTAAATTCTTCAAGCTTTTCTATCCAACTATTTTTGCCTGAAGAGGCTATTTTTAGGTAATAAAAATCAACGGCCTCTCCATAGGAAATGGTGGATTTTGATTTCAATTCTCTGATGTGAATAATAACTCTATCAATGGAAATATTCTTAGCTTGAGTGTTTCCAAAAACAGGAAATGATTCGGTCGAATTTTGCGCAGAGAATACGTAAGGGAGAAGCAGAAAAAGGATAATTTTCATGTCCATTTAATCTCGAATACAACGAACCGAAAATCCAGCGTCCTTATCATTGTTTGTAATTTGATTATAAGTCTGTGTGGTTTGAATTGTTAATCCTTTTGCATAATTGACATCACTATAATTTGAGCTCCAATAGGTGAAATAAGTACCTCTATTAGTTAGCACACCACTTCCTTGAAATAAAAATCCGGCAGCATGCATTTTTAGTGCTCCCGCATAGGCCTGTGCTCTCAAGTTCGTG
>CAIVPV010000365.1 GCA_903907915.1 uncultured Cytophagaceae bacterium | reverse complement strand
TAGCCCTTTAGAAACATCCGCCGCAGTAGCGAACGAGCTTAAATCTTGATCGCCCGTGTTAGTGCCTGAGATAGCGGCTAATTTTGTTTTCTCGGCGGTCGTATAATCGTTAGTGGATAGTTCTTTTCCTACCACTTTATCCACTTTAGTTCCTAAACCTGACGTAACATCTGTACTATTCGCTTTTAAATCAATCGCCGTTTGCATAGCTGTAGAAATGGGCTTTGAAGCATCTGAGGTGTTGTTTACTTGATCTAATTCTAAATTTTTCTTAGCGTCTGCAATGGTCGTTGCACCCGTTCCTCCAGCTGAAATAGGAAGTGTTGCACTTAATTTTCCTGCTGTTTCGGCGAATAATGAATAAGGATTATAAGTTAGATTTTGATCAGAAACTTGGGTGTAAGAAGTCCCCTGATTAAAGCTTATAAAGACTTGAAGCCTTTTTTGATTTGTATCCCAAACCAAGGAATTGAACGAAGTCGAGGAAACAGAACCAATCATTAAGTTGACTAAACCGTAGTTGTCTGTTTTCGTTTTTTGGACCTCTTCGAATTGTAATGATGGACCAGTATATATGCCAAACTTTACCCAAACATCCCCATTCACTAAGGGTTGTCCCGTAATTTCTTGTCCAGGAATTGCGATTATTTGAGGATCTAGAATGACCGCTTGGTAGGAGATTCCTTTTTGGGAATATCCGAAATAGGCGGATAATAAAAGGGCGAAGGTGAATAGAAATTTTTTCATGGATTGAATTAGTTACGAAGGCTAATGCCTATGCTGAATGTGGATGGAACGATGCTTAAAGTAGAACTACCGAATTTGTAGCTGTCAAAATGTTGGTATTTGGCAAAAACGCCGATCTGCGAATTCACTTGTTTACTAATTTCAAGGGAGTAACCGAACATGGTTTGAAGGGAATTGAATTGATCATCACCAGATAAATCCACATAGTGGTTTGATAAGAATTGATTCCCGTTAATCAATTTAGCGGCTGCAATATTTGCTTTTGGACTTAGCATAACGCCTTTGCCTAATTTCCAATGAGGTCCTATACCGGCATGGATTCCTAGGTAATCAGTAGCGTAGGAGAAGGGGATACTTTGGACATCACCTACATTATTAAATTGATTGTAATTAATGCCGTACTCCACGTAGAACGCTTTGGACATCAAAGACTCATTTGAAAGGGCAAAATGAAAGCCTGAAGATGGACGAAGAAAGGTGGGATTTACTCCAGCGGAATTCGTAAAAATGAAACTAGTGATATTCGAACCTACGGAGAACTTGTAGTTCTGGGCGAAGGAAGAAATACTGATAAGTAGAAGGAGTAAAATTCTTTTCATGTTTATAGTTTGATGATGGATTTTGTGATGACTTGATTGGGGTAGATTAGCTTGAGGATATATTTTCCTATGGGGAAGCGATCGAAATCCACTAGCTGAACCTCGCTTAGATTTGCAGCAATTTCTCCGGACCACACCCGCAATCCATCGATGGAATACAGCTCTACACTAGCGGAGTGTGCACTCGCAGTGGAAAATTGTAGCCTAAGATGTGAGCTGAATGGATTAGGAAAGGCTTCGAAAGAAATGAGCGAGACTGGTTCTATGGAACGTCGCATGGAACGCGATGTCGGCTGCAGAAATCCTTGACGAATCACATAAGCGCCTGCAGACCCAGTTCCAATTACCACAGCGGATTGACCTATCGATTGCGGATAGCTAGAATTGCCCATGCCTGAAGAAAGAGTAGCCATTTTAAGAGGGCTAGTCTGCGCGAAACAGGCAATGGGAAAGAAGATTAAAAGGAAAATTTTGAACGCCATTTATTTTGTTTTACTCAACAAAACAAAGGCTTGCAAACTCTAGATTTTTAAAAATAACACTCAATGCTGTTCTGAAAATATATTATAACATGTTTTAAATAAATCTCTGTTTCATATTATTTTTTTAAAACTAAATTGACACTCCATTAACTAGTGTTCTAAAATGATTTACACTTCCATTTTTTTAACCTGCTTTATTTGCCTCATCTTATTAATAAGCTATTGGCCTCAGAATAAAGGAGTCATTTATTTAACGATTTCCATCCTTTGTGTGAGCTTGCGTCAGTTCATGTTACTTTTGCTTAGCACAAAAGAAGATCCCTTTTTGCTAGCCTTTTTGTATCTGAATTTCGATCCTTTAGCCTGTTTGATTGGTCCTTGTGTTTTATACTATTTTAAAAGTATCATTCAAGGGAAGCTCGTGATTGATTCATCCTTGATTTTGCATTTATTACCGGCCTTGCTTGTCTTACTAAATACGTACCCGTATTACCAGGTACCATTTCAGGAGAAATTAGCGATTTTTCAGCAGTTGCAGCGCCAAGGTGGGCTTCCCTACAACAGCTTTCCTTATTTATATATTCCCTATCAAGTACAGCGCTTTTTTCTACCGGCTGTGAATCTATTTTATTGCGTTTTTGCTGTTTTTTATGTCAAAAAACTAAGGCAGACCAAAACGATTTACTTAAAGAAGAAAATTTCAACTTTGTTGAACCAGAGTATTTTAATAATCATTTTGATTTCTGTCCCTACCCTAATACTCTATTCGTACATCACCATTCATTCGTTGACCTATTTTAAAATTGGTGCCCCACAATTTAGGCAGAACAGTATTTTTTATTTGTTCACACTCATTACCCCTATCAGTTTTTTTCTTTTTCCTAGTTGGTTATATGGGGAGAATGAAAGCCAAAGTATCTTACGACGCTTACTCCTGAATATAAAAAAAATCTTTCGACAAGGAGTAGGAAAAGACTATCCTGATTTTGAGAAATCTGCAGATTTAGACCGTATTTTATTATTTATCGAACAAAATCAACCTTATTTAAACGAGAAATTTTCTCTCCATGACATCTCCAGAGCTTTGAACATTCCGCATGTTCGAGTTACGAACTGTTTTAATAAACAGTTATCTATTTCATTCCCACTTTACCGCAATAGATTAAGGATCGAATACGCGACGGAACTACTTCGTAAAGGTGCTCACGTCGCTAATTCTATTGACGGTATTTCCAATAAGTCAGGATTTAAAAGCAAGACAGCGTTTTATGCGGCTTTTAAGGCGGAACATGGGATGAATCCTTTGGAATGGATAAAGGCGAATTTGTAAATCTACTTAATTCGAAGACGGTGGAATAATTATCCCTAACATTTCCTTCAGCCTATCATAATGATCTTCTGAAATACGGTAAACATAATACCGTTTGTCATTTAGTGCGGTATTTCGAATAATGACATCATTCATTTTAAAATAGATACCGAAATAAGAATTAATGGATTTGATTAATTTAGACCGAAGCTGTCGCTGGGTTTCATAGGCGTAGATATGGTATCCCATGAATTCTGTTAACTGATTTGAGTCGAATTCATGCCCTATAGGATAATGAAGGCATAGGCGTAAAAAATCATTCGAACCCTCTGGCATCCCATCTAAAAAATCTGATTTATCTAGTTGTTTTTCCCTGATTCTTTTATTTCTCTGAACAAAAAGAAAGCATCCTATTAAACCTATAATTAGAAAGCCTAAAAGAAATTGTGCAGTATACTTTCTAGTGTAAAATTTGCCTTTATACACTCCAATAGATTTCAACTTTTGGAAAGAAATAGAATCCACCTTTACTGGAGAATAAATAACATACTTCTCTATATAGTAACTGTACAAAAATCCATTCTTCTCACTTAATTCATACAAATCAGAAAATTGGAATAAATTTTTATCAATTAAATACATTTTATTTTCCACCGGATCACCCAAAATCGTTAAATCCCCCGTATTGAAAATATAGATCCCATGTAGGTATTCTGCCTTAAGCGTTTTCAAGCCTAGTTTAAATAATAACTCAGCGTTTAC
>CAIVPV010000364.1 GCA_903907915.1 uncultured Cytophagaceae bacterium | reverse complement strand
CTTCCCTACTTCCCAGCAATATACTCCGGTAGAAAAGCTGTCAGGCGGCGAAAAGAAGCGCTTACAATTAATGCGCGTACTAGTAAAGAATCCTAACTTCTTAATTCTAGATGAACCTACGAACGATTTAGATTTAGACACTTTACAACTTTTAGAAGATTTCTTAAGCGAATTCCAAGGCTGTCTTTTATTGGTTTCCCATGATCGTTATTTCATGGATAATTTAGTGGATCAATTAATTCTTGTTGAAGGAGATGGCGAGGTCAACTTCTTTAACGGAAACTATACCGATTACCGGATTGCCCTAGAAAACAAGGATAACGAGCCGGCTTCTAAACAAAGTCCGGTAAAGGCTCCTACGACATCCGCTCCTGTAGCGCCCAAAGGACCTAAACTTAGTTTCAAGGAACAAAAAGAATTCGAGGAACTAGAAAAAGAAATGGCGGCTTTAGAAATCGAAAAAGATTCCTTCGTCGAAAAACTCAATCAAGGCTCGGACGACTTTCAATTGTTAACTGACTGGGCGAAAGCCATCGAAGATATAAAGAATAAGCTGGAAGAGAAAGAGCTAAGATGGCTTGAGTTATCTGAAAGAGCATAAAAAAAGCCCCGATCGCTCGGGGCTTTTTTCGTATAATACCTCCTACTTAATTCTGGAAGTTCAAATTCATTAACGCATACAGCGCTCCTTCTTTCACTTTGTCATTCACGAATACTAAATAGACATCATGAACGCCAGACGCATTGATAGGGAATGAATACGCTTTCGTTGCATTCACTTCCACCGAACCTAGTAGTGGACCTGTTACGCTACCCGTTCTAAGTTCTAGCATACCGCCTACAGTTTGACCCGCCATGAAACTTGCCATTACGGATAAACTCTTAATACCTGTTAAATCAATCGCATCATAACGCGCATATCCTCCAGTACCTGTAGCTACTAAGATTTCGCCGACACCATCGATTTTAAACTTCATCGTTTTAGAAGTTGCATCTGCAGCTACTGCAGGAATCTTCGCATCGCGTAAAGTCACGACTTTGGAACCGGTTACTGGCGCAATTTTGCCAGCTCCTTTATCTGTATACATCGCACGGAAGATGAACGTTCCCGGCTTGCCTTTGTCTTGAGTTACATATTGTCCAGACACTGGCTTCGAAGCTTTCTTCTTATCAGCTAACCCTAAGATGTATTTGACCATCTCACGTGCATCCGCTACTGAAACTTGTGGGTGAGCTGCCATGGCATTCTCTCCCCAAACTCCACCACCACCTGAAATAATCTTCTTAGATAATTCATCGATGTTTTGTGAGCTTGCGCGGTATTTTTTGCTTACATCTGTATAAGAAGGTCCTACCGATTTCTTATCGATCGCGTGACATGTCTTGCAATCAGATAAATCGATCAAACGCTTACCTGTAGAGAAGGACGTATTTGCTTGGTGACCTTGTGCGATCACGGTCTTGTCAAAACCTTCCAAATAATCGATTTGCATGATGACATCATCTTCTGCAATCTTCTTATTCGCTAAGCTTCCATCTTCTTTATCCTGAACTGAAACTTTATACGTAACTGGCTTATCATTCCAATAGAATGATTTGTTTCCTTCGATGGTAACATCCACAGACGGCACCTCGTTACCAGCGGTGATTTTGATCATTTCTGTATTCGAATTTCCTGCAGCATCTTTCACCGTTAATTTCACGTTATACACACCTGCTTTCGTAAATACGTGAGCTGGATTAGCTGCCGTACTGGTTCCGCCATCGCCAAAATTCCAAGCATACTTGATCGCATCCCCATCAAAGTCAACTGTTCCCGCAGAAGAGAATTTCGCTTTCAATGGTAAAGCACCTACTGCTTTATCCACGGCTACCTTCACCTTAGGCGTTCTGTTTCCTGCATTATATTCGATCTTATAAAGAGCGGCTTCTTCACTTTGAGCAAACCAGTTTGGTCCATATTCTAAACCATACATAGTTCCCTTATTGTCAAACTCTAAATCCATCGGATGTGAGAAGGTTGTATTAGGAAGAAAACGCTCCATTTGTATGAAGTCCCCTTTAGCATTCATCGAAACCGTATAAATCATATCACGTGACCAATCATACGCAAAGAATTTGCCATCATAATAAGCCGGGAATTTTGATTTAGATGTCGCTGGAAAATCATCTCTATAATAGATCGGACCTGCCATCGCGTTACGAGATCCTTTTGAGATAACGGAACCAAACTCAGGTGAATCTACGTAGGGATAGTAGATGAAAGCCTTTTGAGGCGTAGGCAAATGAGCAAATCCCGTATTGTGCGGAGATAAATTAAGAGGAGCTTTTACGTCAAATTTCGCCCATGTACTATCCTTTGCAAAATCACGCTGGTTGTATGGGCGATTATCCGCGACAAACAAAGGCCAGCCAAAATATCCAGCCTGACGCGCCTGATTCACCTCGTCATGTCCACGAGAACCATATTTCTTAGAGTCTTCTCCTGCATCTGGACCTACTTCACCCCAATACAAGAAACCCGTACGCTTATCTACCGAAATACGGTATGGATTACGGTTACCCATTACATAAATTTCGGATTTCGCGTGGTAGATTCCGGCAGGGTATAAATTGCCTTCTGGAATGGTATACCCACCTTCTGGCGTAGGTTTGATACGTAAAATCTTACCTCTCAAATCATTCGTGTTAGATGAAGTTGCACGAGCATCCCAACCAGCACGACCCGGACGATTATCCATCGGTCCATAGCCATTCGAGTCAAAAGGATTCGTATCATCACCCGTAGATAAGAATAAATTACCTGATTTATCCCAAGCAATGGATCCACCTGTATGGCAACATCCATCTCTTTTCACAGGTACTTTTAAAAGCAATTTCTCAGAACTCATGATCAACGTATCTTTCACGTCATCATAGGTAAAACGAGAAAGGTGTTGTGCCGTATCTGCTTTCCCAGTTTGAGGAGAATAATACAAATACAACCAGTGGTTATTCGTATAATCTGGGTCAATATTAACACCCATTAAACCATATTCAAATTTAGAGAATACGTCCAAATCAGCTACGACTTTCGTCTTCCCTTTTTTCGGATCATACATCTTCAATTTTCCTTTGCGTTCTCCAAAAAAGATTTTTCCTCCATCCGTCACTGCTAATTCCGTCGGCTCATCTAGATTGCGATCAAGGATCGTCTTAGTGAAGCGATTCTCTTCAGGAGGTAATTCAGAACGTAATTTCTTTGTGTAATCTTGTGGACGACCTGATGCTAACCATTGCAAAGCACCCCAAAGGTGTTGCACCACAATAGGCTCTTCGAATGACTCGTGTGTGTGACCCCAGTTTGTATAGAAGGAGCGACCACCATCGTATTCGTGGTACCAAGCCATTGGGTGAAAATCGCCCATTTTACCATCCTTGTATGATTTCTCATCCAACGTAATTAATACGTGAACGTCTTTATTGAAGTTCTTCGTATCGTAAAATTCATCCGTGCGATCGAACGTTTCTGGCATGTGTGCCGTTGAAATATGCGTACGATCTACCGCAGTGAAGGTTCCTTTTTGAACGTTAGGTCGACCTGGATGAGAGGCGAATTGACCACCGGCTAATTTAGTGTACCAAGCCCAATCGTATTCTGTATCTGTCGCTGCGTGAATTCCAAAATAAGCCCCACCAGCTTGAATATAGCGCTCAAATGCGATTTGTTGTACCTCATTCAATACGTTCGACGTTGTATTTAAAAACACGACAACACGGTATTGTTTCAGATTTTTCTCGGTAAACATCGCTGCATTCTCTGTCGTATCAACAGAAAAGCCTTTTTCTTTGGCCATTTTAAATAGGGCAACTTGACCTGGTTTAATGGACGAATGGCGGAAGCCTTTGGTCAAAGAGAAAACTAAAATTTTCTTACCTGCTAAGGGATTAGCTGCCTGTGCAAAAACAGATAGCGTTGAAACCAATAAGGCAAAAATGAGGGTGATTCGGAGTATTCCGAACGAGGAATTTTTCATGTTAAAAATAAATAGGTTTGGAACAAAGTTAGGGCAAATCAGAAATTTTCGGCTACTTTTAAGAAAAAAATTATCAAAGTAAGCTATGAAAAAATATATCCTCGCCTTATCACTCCTTGTAAGTTCTTTTTTCGCCTTTTCTCAAGCCTCTTGTTGTTTTGTTAAGAAAGACGGAATGCAGCTTTTGGCATCCAATAAAACATTCATAAAATCCCATGCACTTCCGAAACCATACCACCACGTTAGTAAGGCAGGCGGCGTAATGGTCGAGTTTAAAACGCCGGATGATCAGATGGCGAAAGGTTTTTACATTCCAGCTGACAAGCCCACTGAATATACCCTCCTCGTTTTCCAAGAATGGTGGGGACTAAATGATCACATCAAAAGAGAGGCAGAACATTTCTACAGCACGTTAGGTAACGTGAACGTTTTAGCCGTTGATATGTACGACGGAAAAGTGGCTACGACACGGGAAGACGCTGCAAAATATATGGGCGGAGCAAATCCTGCTCGATTAGAGGCCATCATCAAAGGGGCCATTGCCTTTGCTGGACCGAAAGCGAAGATCGCTACGGTAGGTTGGTGTTTTGGCGGATCATTATCTTTAAAAGCATCCATTTTAGCTGGGAAGCAAGCAGCTGCCTGCGTGATGTATTACGGTATGCCGGTGAAAGAAGTGGAGCAATTAAAGTTATTGCAAACGGATGTTTTGGGTCTTTTTGCAGGTAAAGAGCAATTTATTACCCCGACGGTAGTGAAGGAATTTGAAGCTAATATGAAGACGGCAGGTAAAGGAATACAAACCAAAATCTTCGATGCTCAACACGCTTTTGCGAATCCATCTAACCCAGCTTATGACAAAGCCGCTACAGAAGAGGCTTGGGGTATGGCTATTAATTACTTCAAAGCTAGATTAAAATAATGCGAACCATTCTACTTTTTATCTGTGTTCTGTTTTTAGCTGGATCGTGCGCGAGCAATCGCAACCAGCCTAAACTTTATAAGAAAAAATGGAGCTTATTCAAGAAAAATGACTG
Source organism: uncultured Cytophagaceae bacterium (assembly GCA_903907915.1). GTDB lineage: Bacteria > Bacteroidota > Bacteroidia > Cytophagales > Spirosomataceae > Aquirufa. Next base: position 4,188 of record CAIVPV010000364.1, on the reverse strand, counting down.
CGACTGTCCTAACCTCCGATAAGGGGATTTAGGGCAGATGCAGCTGGTGAACCTGGCGCTAATCCCTGCAACCAGCGCTGGCGATCTGCCTCCTGGTTTGGATTTAGTGGTTCGATAACCCGAGCCTCCGCATCCATATAGATAATCGTCATCACCTCCCGCATTTTTATCGATTCATTCCCTGGGGCGTTATGCAATGTCCAGCCTAAATGAAACGTGGCATCACCCGCTTTCATTGATTTTTGAGCGACGATCTCGAAGCCTTGTTCAGCCACATAGTCACCTATCAATGCTTCGGAGGCATCAGAAATCTCCAATTTAGGCAAATCCGCCCCAGATGATTTGGAGGCAAATGTAAGCATCCCCATCCCCTCTTCAATGTCCACCAGCGGCATCCACATCGTCACCGTTTTAAGCGTATCTAACGGCCAGTAATATTGATCTTGGTGCCAGGGGGTATGACCTCCGCCAGGCTCTTTGAATAGGGCTTGATCATGGTATAAGCGGACATTTTTGACTCCTAGTAATTGCGCCGCGACAGAGGCAAATCGATTAGCTAGGGTAAATTCTTTCACCGTTTCTGAGCTTTCCCACAAATTCATCATTTGCAAAAAGGCCTTTCCATAAGTGTCGCGCTCTTCCATCGGTTTTTGCTGTGCGCGAAAGTCATCTGCCCAGTCTAAAATGGCTTTTCGGTAGGGCTGTAATTCTTGCGCAGAGATTAGCCCAGGAATGTAGGCATGACCATTTTCTGCGAAATAGGCTTTATCGGCTGGTGAAACGGAGAAATTCTGTGAAAGCATCTTTTTTTATTGCAAAGGTTTCTAAAATTATTTCGTCAGTCTACCTTTATTTTGGCCAAAAAAGATGCAATTTTACCCCTTCAAGGTTTTTTTATCCTTAAAGTGCTAATATAAATGAAAGCGCAGCGCGAACATCTCCATTCTGGATTTCAAATAAAGCATGTGAAACAGGCGCGGTTTGACGCACCTTATCATTTCCATCCAGAGCTTGAATTGACTCTAATTATCGCGGGTGAAGGGAAGCGATTTATAGGGAATCAGATCAGCGATTTCAGACCAGGGGATCTTGTTCTACTAGGGGAAAACCTGCCGCATTGCTGGCAAAACCACCGCAAAGACTGGCTTACCGAAGAAGTAAATAAAGAAGGAGCGCAGGCTTTAGTCATTCATTTTAGACGCGATTTTCTGGGAGAAGATTTCCTTTCAAACGAGGCTTGTGCTGGATTAAAAAACCTTTTTGAGAAAGCAAAAACAGGATTTTCCATCGTGGGTCCTACCCAAGACAAAATCGCACGCGAAATGTTAGCCTTAGTGAAGATGCCTCCTTTTCCTAGACTTTTGGCCTTCTTACAAATCCTGCATACGATAGGTATTTCTACCGCTGATGTGCAGGCTATCGATACGGCGGAAGGGAATTATTCCATCGCCGAAGGGGATTTAGAACGAATTAATCGAGTATATGCCTATGTGATAGCTAACTATACCCAAGAGGTTCACTTAGATGAGGTGGCGCATTTAGCGAATATGACCGAGACGGCTTTCTGCCGTTATTTTAAGAAGGTTACCAATAAGACGTTTGTGGAATTAGTGACTGAATTCCGAGTGAAGCACGCCTGCACTTTGCTGAGGACGACGAATAAACCGATGATAGAGGTATGCTTTGAGAGCGGTTTTGGCAATATATCCCACTTCAATAAGCAGTTCAAAGCCTGGATGAAAACTCCTCCCTTACAATACCGCAAGCTAGTGAACGAATGGCACTAAGCCTTTTTCTTCTCTGGAAATACCACGCTTAAAAGAATGCTGATCGTCAAGATTCCGATAATGACGGCTAAAGAAGAAAGCGTCCCAAAACCCCATTCCTCTAACTTCGAATGAGCCAGCATTTTCATTCCCACGAAGCTTAATAACACACCCAAGCCCATGGGTAAGAAGCGGAACAAGCCCATCAAACTAGACAGGAAAAAGAAGAGCGAACGGAGTCCCATCACGGCAAACACGTTCGAGAAGAAGACGATATAAGGATCCTTCGAGATCGAGAAAATCGCCGGAATAGAATCCACTGCGAATAGAATATCGGTAAAGGCGATCACCACGACAATAATGAAGATAGGTGTGATAAAAATCTTACCTGTGTTCTTCATGCGAACAAAAAAGTGACCAATTACATTCCGTTTGTAGACATTGAAAAAACGAGATAATAAACGAACAACTGGATGATTCGCGGTATCAATTTCCTCCTCCTCGTGTTTCGAAAATAAAATCTTCACCCCTGTATATACTAAGAATGCACCAAAAACATAGATAATCCAGTCGAATTTCTGCAACAAGGCTGCCCCTAAGAAGATGAAAATCAGGCGTAAAATGATAGCGCCTAATATCCCCCAAACCAGTATCTTTTTATAGTATCTTTTTTGAACCCCAAACGAATTAAAAATCAAAATGAACACGAATACATTGTCAGCCGACAAGGAATACTCCACTAAATAGCCGGTGATAAACTCCAAGGAGAGGTTATTCTGAAAAATAGCTAAGGCCTCTTGGTAGGATCCTGTCCCTAAGTCAATATGGGAAGCATAGGCCTGCTGCACCGCTTTCAGACTGGCCATATCCGAAATTCCGTGCACCATCGCGCCGTTATATCCCAAGAATATGTAGAATACAATCGCTAATAAAACCCACATTCCCGTCCAGAAACCCGCTTCTTTAAAAGTCACTTCTGCGGCCGTATCCTTCTTAAATACACCCAGGTCAATTAACATGACCGCCATCACAGCAACCGAAAAAAGAAGAAAAAATAGCGTTTCGCTCATAAATATTTAATTTTACACTTTGGCCGCACAAAGGTCGCAAAAATAGCTTAGAAAATTATGTACGAAGGTAAAAAGGTCATCGTCGTTATGCCCGCTTATAAGGCTGCGCTAACCCTGGAAAAAACATACCATGAAATCCCGCACGATTGGGTGGACGAGGTGATTTTGGTTGATGATCATAGCCCGGATAATACCGTAGAGGTGGCGAAAGCAGTAGGAATCAAACACGTGATTCGTCACGATAAAAACCTGGGTTATGGGGGAAATCAGAAGACCTGTTATACGAAGGCTTTAGAGCTGGGTGGTGACATTGTTATCATGTTGCACCCGGATTACCAGTATACACCGATGTTATTAAAAGCGATGATTTCGATCATCGGGAATGGTTTGTATCCGGTCGTATTTGCCTCCCGTATTTTAGGGAAAGGGGCATTAAAAGGCGGAATGCCGATGTACAAATACATCGCGAATCGTTTGTTGACTTTGTTTCAAAATATTTTGATTGACCAAAAACTGTCCGAATACCACACCGGTTACCGGGCATTTTCTCGCGAAGCTTTGGAAGCGGTGAATTTCACGAAATGCGACGATGATTTCATTTTCGATAACCAAATGGTCTTGCAATTATTCTGGAAAGGTTTCGAAGTGGGCGAGGTGACTTGCCCGACGAAGTATTTTGACGAGGCCTCTTCGATCAATTTCCAACGCAGCTCCATCTATGGGCTGGGCGTTTTATGGTATTCAGTCCGGTATCGCCTCGCGAAGTGGGGATGGAAATGGGATTTAATGAACTAAAAAAAGCCTCAGATTTTACGGTCTGAGGCTTTTTTAATTTTAGAATCGAATACTTGCTCCTAGTAAAAAATTGAATCCGGCTTGTGGATAATAGAAGTTCTCCGTAGTCGTCGCGCCTGCGTACCGATAAGAATAGGTATAGCCATTCGATGAATACATTTCATTCATTACGTTATTAAGCAATAAAGTAAAGGCTGGGCCTTTTTTCAAAGCATATTTCAAACGAATATCTTGAGTAGTGTATGCCTTGATGGAACGCGCTTCATTCGACGTGTTGTCCAAATACTGTTTCCCTACATACTTGCTTAATAAACTCGCCTCGAAAGAGCCCATCGTATAAGTCAAGGTATTTCCTGCGATAAGGGACGGAGAATAGGCGATATCTGTGTTCTCGTGGAAAATAACTGGAAGATCATAGGTGTCATAATCAATAATTTCCTCCTTGAATTGACGGATACGGTTTTGGCTTAAAGTCACATTCCCATTCCAAATTAAGCTCTTCGAAATCTGGTAATTTAACGATGCCTCGACACCTACTCGATAACTCGAATTGACAT
>CAIVPV010000363.1 GCA_903907915.1 uncultured Cytophagaceae bacterium | reverse complement strand
GTCAGGCTGCCACGTATGGAAAGGGAAAACCGGCATCTTGATGGCAAATGCCAAGAAGAAAGCGGCGAATAAATAGCCTTGTTGATCAGCGCTTAGGCCTTTCGCCGTTTGGTATAATACTTCGATATCCGCTGAATGAAACTCGCCAGGCGTTTGTAAATACACATACACTAGGGCGATTAAGAAGAATAATGACCCAAACAAAGTGTAAACAAAGAATTTAAATGTAATCGCATTCTTGTTCTCGCCACCATAGATGGCTGCTAAGAAGTAGATCGGTAATAAGGAGGCTTCGAAGAAGAAATAGAATAAGAAGGCATCTTTCGCTAAAAAAGTTCCCATTAAAGCGGTTTGCATGGCAAGCATCAAACCCTGGAATTGTGCCTTATTTGCCCGGTCCGTATTAGCCGTTGTAGCCACAATGAAAGGCACTAACAAAGCACAAAGACCGATGAGCACACCGCTAATTCCATCTACATACAAAGAGAAAGACAATCCTGCCTCAGCTACCCAAGGGGCTGAGAAGGAAACAGGGCTCAAACTCGCCTCTTTTAAAACGAAGACCGTTGCTGCTAATTCGATGATGGATGCCGCTAGGGAAATGGCAAACGCATTTTTTGGCTTGAAAATCAACAAAGCTGATCCAATCAAAAGCGGAAATAAAAGTATAAATAGTAGATACATAGCTATGTGGCGATCGGTTGATTAATGAAGGATCGAACTCTTTAAACTAACAAATAAGATGACAACGATGGCCGCGACCATGCAGAATAAGTAGATACCTACGTTACCTGTCTGGGCCCTGCGGAATTCAGTCGAAGCATATTTAACAAAACGACCTAGGCCCTCTACAAATAAATCGATCACTAAAAAGTCAATCACCTGGAAGAAGAAATTAGACAAGAACGCGATCGGTTTCACAAAAAGCAGTTCGTATAATTCGTCGATATAGAATTTGTGGTAGATTACCTTTTGAATACCTGAAATCTCTGTGTCCTCAGATGGCACTGATTTCTGCATTCCGAAAACATAGATGGCTAAGAAGGCAGGTAAGAAAGCGGCTAACAAGGGTGCGCCACCTTCCAAGCTTAAGAAGTTCACTTCTCCAGCTTCACCAGCTTCTGGCAATAAAGGCGCTAACCAATGAGCTAAGAATTCATTGCCTCCCGCAAAATGAGGCAAGTTTATCAATCCACCACCCACAGAGAATGCCGCTAATATGAGTAAGGGTAATGTCATCGTCAGAGGCGACTCATGTAAATGATGTGCTTGTTTTTCGGTTCCTCTGAATTCTCCATAAAAAGTTAGGATGAACACACGGAACATATAGAAGGACGTTAAAGCCGAGCCTAAAATCGCTAAGCCCCACATCAGCGGATCATGGTGGTAAAGGCTAGCTAAAATCTCATCTTTAGAGAAGAAACCCGCAAATGGAGGAATACCTGCAATCGCGATTGTCCCTAGCATAAAGGTGATGAACGTGATAGGCATCTTAGATTTCAATCCACCCATGCGGCGAATATCTTGTTCGTCTGACATCGCATGAATCACAGATCCGGCTCCTAAGAATAATAAAGCCTTGAAGAAAGCATGTGTCATTACGTGGAAGAACGATGCGGTATAAGCGGAAGCTCCTAAACCCATAAACATGTAGCCTAATTGGGATACCGTTGAATAGGCTAAGACTTTTTTGATATCGTTTTGGAATAAGCCGATTGCAGCACCTAATAAAGCCGTTACTAATCCTATCCAACCCACAAAATGCAATACTTCTGGACTTAATTCAAATAAAGCATTCGCGCGAATGACCATATAAATACCGGCCGTCACCATCGTCGCTGCGTGAATCAAAGCAGACACAGGAGTAGGACCTGCCATCGCATCTGGAAGCCAAGTAAACAAAGGAATCTGGGCTGATTTACCCATCGCACCGATGAATAAACAGCATGCGATAAGGCTTAAATCGGTGGTATAATCGCCACTTTGAATGGCCGCAAAAATTGTTTGAAAATCGGTTGTCCCAAAATCCTGAATCAACAAGAATATTCCCACTAGGAAGCCTAAGTCACCAATACGGTTCATAATGAAGGCCTTGCGGGCTGCATCTCCGTAGGAATTCTTTTCATTCCAAAATCCGATTAATAAGTAAGAACACAAGCCTACGCCTTCCCAACCGATGAATAAAACGGTGAAGTTTGCTCCTAAAACTAGGATTAACATGAAGAAAACGAATAGGTTT
>CAIVPV010000362.1 GCA_903907915.1 uncultured Cytophagaceae bacterium | reverse complement strand
TCTATCCAAGCTATTTCAGCAGGACTAGTTAATGCAGCAATTGATTGGAAAATTAATTCGGCGGTATTCAATTCGATAATAGGTTTAATTCCTCTGTTTGAACGAATTTACTAAAAAAATGTGAATTGATTCCTGATTTTTGGCATGATATTCAATAGGTAAAGCCCCTAAATTCCGTTAATTTTGCTTTATGGAAGAAAGACCGATAACTGACTGGCTGCCCCTCACGAAAAAAGAGGTTGAAAAACGTGGCTGGGATGAACTGGACGTGATTTTAATTTCAGGTGATGCCTATGTGGATCACCCGGCGTTTGGCACGGCAGTGATAGGTAGAATCATGGAAAGTGAAGGTTTGAAGGTAGGCATCGTTGCTCAACCTAACTGGAAAGATGATTTACGCGATTTTAAGAAATTAGGTAAGCCTAAATATTTCTTCGGCGTTACAGCTGGTTGTATGGATTCCATGGTGAATCATTACACAGCTAATAAGCGTTTGCGTTCGAATGATTCTTATACTCCGGGTGGTGAAGCGGGTTTTCGTCCAGATTATGCGACCACCGTCTATACAAAGATTCTTAAAGAAATTTATCCAGATGTTCCCGTTTTAATCGGTGGTATCGAGGCGTCCTTGCGTCGTGTCACTCACTATGATTATTGGGAAGATAAATTATTCCCTTCTATTTTAGTCGATTCTGGTGCTGATATGTTAGTTTATGGCATGGGAGAACAGCCATTGCGCGAAATTATGCGTGGGGTGAAAGAAGGAAAGAAATTAGGGGATTTGACCCATATTAATCAAGTGGCTTTCTTACAGAAAACGGCACCTTCTTGCGACTGGGAAACGGTGGAATTAGCAAGTCATGAGGTTTGTTTAGAAGATAAGATTAAATATGCTTCGAATTTTAAAATCGTCGAGGTTGAATCCAATAAGTGGCAAGCCAATCGAATCATTCAAAAAGTAGGGGAGGACGTTTTAGTGATTAACCCTCCTTTCAAAACAATGGATGAAGTAGAAATGGATAAATCATTTGATTTACCCTATACGCGTTTGCCGCATCCGAAATATAGAAAGCGTGGTCCTATTCCCGCTTTTGAGATGATTAAATTCTCGGTGAATATGCACCGCGGTTGTTTCGGCGGCTGTAGTTTTTGTACGATTTCTGCCCACCAAGGTAAGTTTATTGCTTCCCGAAGTGAGAAATCGATTATGAAAGAAGTGGAGCAAATTACTAAAGCTCCTGATTTCAAAGGATACATTTCTGATTTAGGCGGTCCTTCGGCTAACATGTATAAAATGAAGGGAAAGGATGAGGATATTTGTGCACGTTGTGTAAGCCCATCTTGTATTCACCCGGTGATTTGCAATAATTTAGATACTTCTCATAAACCATTGACAGATATCTATCGCAAGGTAGATAAGCATCCTGGGATTAAGAAGGCTTTTGTGGGATCTGGAGTTCGCTATGATCTTTTAGTGGATGATTTCAATAAGAATAATTCTGATGGGAATCACGATGAATACATGGAGCAATTGATTACGCGACACGTTTCGGGTCGTTTGAAAGTCGCTCCTGAACATACTTCTGATGCCACTTTGCGCGTAATGCGTAAGCCATCTTTTAAGTATTTCCATGCATTTAAGAAGAAATATGATGAGATTTCTGCCAAATTTGGCCTAAAACAACCTCTCATTCCCTATTTCATTTCATCACACCCCGGTTGTGAAGAAGAAGATATGGCTAATTTAGCTGCAGAGACAAAAGATTTAGGTTTCCATTTAGAGCAAGTACAAGATTTTACGCCTACACCTATGACAGTGGCGGAAGTTATCTATTATTCTGGTGTACACCCGTATACCTTGCAGCCTGTTAAAACGGCGAAAACAAGGGAGGAGAAACAGAATCAAAATAAATATTTCTTCTGGTATAAAGCTGAATACAAGGACTGGATTCGAAATCGCTTAACTCAATTAAAACGTCCAGATTTAGCT
>CAIVPV010000361.1 GCA_903907915.1 uncultured Cytophagaceae bacterium | reverse complement strand
GTGGTTTTACGCAAAGCCCCGGTTATTTCAGCGATGACCGTTTGTGAAAAGGCGCTTGTTCCTCTTTCATCTTCCTTTTCCTGGACGGTCAATGGTCTCGCGGTTGATTCAGTTATAGCTGCTCCCTCTTTTAATGGCACTAAACTGAAAGCCTTTGCTCGTTTCGCTAGGCTACCTGCAGGAACCTGTGTTCTCGCTTCGAACGAAGTCATCCTTAGTGTTACCTCACTGCCTGCTGCCCCCAGCCATGTGGTCAAACTCGTCAAAGCCTGCGTAGAACTCCCCTTCTCCTTAAATGCCACGGGATGCTCGCCGTCGGTAACATTTTGGTACAATGCAGCCGGCACAAAAGTAGGCGAAGGCAGCCGCCTCTCATTAATCAGCACGGATAGTTCCTTTTTCCGAGCCTCTTGTGTTAAATCCGGCTGTGAAGGGCCCTTGTCTGCTGGTGTAAAAACAGCTATTTATCCCATACCGCTACCACCCTTAAATACTTCCCCCACATATTTTTGCTCAGGTATACCCTTCTCTTTGCTAGCTAGTGGCGGTTTAAATACTATATGGTATGAAACCGAATCTACGAAATCGAGCCTCAGTACGGCGACCGCTTTATCTATGAAAGCCATCCAAAATACGCGTTCGGAAGATTCGCTATTCGTCCGATTTGCGTCTGTCAAAATAAACGATTGTGAGAGTGCACGAACACCCGTTCCGATTCGTATAAAACCACAGCTGGAAATCATTCCCGCTGCTACCCTTACTTTAACGGGCGAAAAAACACTAATACCGCCAATGATTCAAATCCGAAAAGGAAATCCGCCCTTCCAAATCTCTTATAGCTCAACGGCTAAAAGCACGTTCGGTCCTTTTAGCTCTAGCGGATTTCTCTTTCGTAACGTCATCGATTCCCTCGGCTGCAGCGCAAAGGACACCCTACTTGTTTCTTATGTACGCAACGGTCCTATCATTCACCACCTGTCAGCTCATTCAGAAACAAATTGCCTATCGAATTCCTACCGCATTCGAATCAGTGGATGTCCCTTGAAAACCTCCGCACTTAGTTCGAGCAAGCGCTATGAATCCAGCACTGCCGATTTTATTTTATCAGGTGGCAATTATAGCTTTCTCTGTAATGATGGTGAAACAGATACCTTGCTATTAAATTTACCCATTCTAAAACAACCTATCTCGCTGATACGCAAATCCTTTACGGGGATGATCTGTGATAAAGATAGCGCGGTAATAAGTTTAGATATAGCCTCTAATTTACACTTTATTGGATGGGAGAAAGACGGACATCTATTTTCGGTGGAAAAAATAATGAAAGGTATGCTGCCAGCAGGAGAATACGGGAGCGTCATCGAAGAAAATGGCTGCTTTTATCGATCGGAGAAAATAATCCTTGAAAGAAGACCAAATCCACCTGCCCCTTATTTAGAAAAAATGGGCGCCTATTTTGTGAAGGTTAGCTATGTTGGAATCCCAGAATGGCTTATCGACCAAAAACGCTCAAGCGATACAACTTCCTTTCGGAAAATCACCCTAGGCCGTGAATTCTATGTTAGAGCAAAATACCGCTATCCTACACGCGAATGTTTCTCTAACTATTCCAATGTCTATTATGTGGATCAGCCTCCCTCATACGAATTCGCAGCCTACCCAAATCCAAATAAAGGATTCTTGTCCATCGAAATCGCCTACGAAACAGAACAGGCAATAATTCAATTATATGATTTGAAGGGCAAACTACTGGACTCCTCTGAAATAAAAAATTCAAGCAGAAAGATGATCTGGGATATATCCCGTTTCCCTGCTGGAACCTATGTATTGAAGCTGATCTCTGATGGGATCAGTCAAGAAAAAACTATTCGTAAATCCCTTTAGCAATTTTTTCAGAAATTGCTTTAGGGGCAAGCCAAGCTAAGAAGGCACCTAATTTATTTATAAAGCCAGTAATAACCTCTTGCTTCTTTGCAAACATACCGTCCACCGCAAGCTTAGCCACTTGTTCTGGACTCATCGTAATCTTCTCCGCTGCTTTACTTGCTTTCTCTGGCAAGTTTGCGCGGTCATTAAAGTTTGTCGTGGTAGCACCTGGGCTTACGGATGTTACCGAAATTCCTTTTGCTTTCCATTCATGAAACAATCCGCGAGAAAAATTCAAAACAAAAACTTTAGACGCTGCATAAACGCTCATTAAAGGAATAGCCTGATAAGCCGTTGAACTAGCAATATTCAACACATAGGCCTGACCCTTACCGCTTAACATCGGATAAAAGCGATAGCAGGCTTCCACTAAGGCATTCATGTTTACTTGCATCATTTTTTGGGTCTCTTCGAAGGAATACTTTTCAAACTCCCCTACTAAACCATAGCCCGCATTATTGACCAAAATCCGAAGATCGATCTGCTTGTCTAAAACCCATTCATAAAGAGTCGAAACAGCTGACGAATCAGCTAAATCCAACACTAAATAATCCACCTCTAAAGAATACTTTTTCTGTATCTCTTCTTTCACCATTTGAAGCTCATAAGAATTACGAGCAACCAGTAAAAGATTATATCCTCTTTCTGCTAACTGGATGGCAATCTCTTTGCCTATTCCTTTACTTCCACCTGTAATGAGTGCGTATGACATAGCTGTATTGAAAATGAAAAAAGCCGCCCAATGAGCAGCTTTTTTCGATGTTTAATTTCGTCTTACTTTTTAGGAGCTGCCGCCGCTGGAGCTGGATTTAAATAGTCATTGACATCTTTATCATCCGTTTTTATTTCCTGCGCCTTGGTGAAATATTCTCTCACTTTCGTGTCATCCTTCGTCACTGTTAAGTGATAACCCCCTAAATATTTATAGGCCTCAAATAATTGATTCTTATCCTCTTTTAAAGCCGTAGATTTTTCTTCTCTTAACTTCATCACCGTTTCTAGGTATTTCTCATAATGAGGAACTCCTAACCACTTAGTGCCCGTATAATCAATTAAGTTATTCGTACGTGCGCGGTTAATGTAAAATGGAGGCCATTTGTCATTTACTGCAATTGCCTTGGCAAATAAGGTATCTGATTTCATGGCAATTAACGGGCGATTCAAGGTATCTGCTTTAGGAATAAAGGCAGAAACAAAATAATAATCCATCGCGGCCTTGAAATAATCTCCAGAACCTATAGCTTGATTTTTCTTTTGCTTCCATTCGATACTTTTTAATGCTGCATTTGCTGCGTCATTATACCGCTTTTGCTTGTAGCGAATATCGTGAATAATGTTATACACATTATTGTTTGTATCTAACGGAGCGGCACGCTCTAAATAATTTAAAGCAATCGAATCTTTACCTAAACCTTGATATCCTTTTCCAAAATACAAATCATCCATATAATAGGGCTTCACTCCAGAACGAACCATACCTTCCAAGTTATCAATACCTTGTTGGTAATTTTTCATTTCGACATGCGAATAGCCCCGCATACGGAAGATATCATTATCTTTTACACCCTTCTTATCTGCCTCATCTGTGTACTTCATCGCACCTTCATAATCTTGAGATAAGAATAATAATTTAGCCGTTTCTAAAGTCACCTCAGGTGTAGCCTCCGCTTTCTCTAAATACTTTCTGAAATAACGTGATGCATTTTTATATTGCGCACCTACAATCAAATACTCGCCATAACGCTTATGCGCTGGAGCATAATTTGAATCTAAATCGATCGCCTCTTTGTAACGTGATTGAGTCTCCCGGTAGTTTTTACCACGTAAGAAAACCGTTCCGATTTTCACTTTCGCTTTCACGCTTCTAGGGTCTTGCATTAAGGCTTGCTCATAAGAGGACACCGCATTACCGCCATCATTCTTAATCAAAAATGCATCTCCACGAACAATCATTTGCTCCGCGTTAGGCCCTTTCTTCGTTTTCTCTAACATTAAGTCGATTAAACGAATCGCTTCCGCAGGATCATTATTATTGGCATTGAATTCAGCCTCACGTCCTAATTTATAGAACATCTCATATGCCTCCGCTATGCGGTGAATGACATCGCCATTTTTGTATTTCGTTTCTTGTAAAATACGGTCAAAATCCACTTTCGCATCATTCACCTTATTTTGGCCTACTTTAATCGTAGCTAAACCTACTTGATTCAAATAGTTTTTAGGATCTGCTGCTAATCCTTTTTTGAAAGCATCTTCAGCTCCAGCCCAATCTCTGCGAGATAAAAAATAATACCCTAAATAATAATAGTTTTCACCCGTAGGAGAAGCAGTAACTAAGCCTTCAAAAACTTGCTTTGCTCTGCTAGGTTGATCGCGATCGATTAAGTGTAATCCTTCCGCGATAGTTTGTCCCATTGCCATATTGGTAATCAATAAACTAATTGCCAATACCCACGATTTCATTTTCTTCATTTTGTTTTTATAATTAATAGCTTTCGATACATTTACTAGGCCTCGAACATCGAAATGTCCAATTTTATACACTTAAATTAAAATCATAACAATAACAAAAATAAAACTATTCTTCAATTTTCCCTAACCTAAGCTAGATAAAAATGGACTATTGACTAATTTGATAGGTTCGAATCGTGATAGGTCGGGTCAAAGGAATTAATCCTGCCTTTAAAACAATCAATTGACCTAAGTCACCAGACACATAATTCAAGAAACCTGTTCCTAATCCTTGGTGAGCTTCCTTGATAATATATTTGATTTCCCTGCGCAGAGGGTATTTTTTCAAAGCTAAATTATAACCAAAGGGTTGCGAATAAGGCATCCCCTTTCCTTCAGCCACGGACATCACATGAATGGAACGAATGAATCCGAGTGAAGTCGGATTATCTCCATCGCTAATCCAATTAGAACCAACAATTCCAATCGAATTAGGATTATTTTTCACCTGATTAATCACTTCTGGGTTAGAACCAGCTGCCACCACGTGTAATTTCTCCGCACTCGAAATCTTTAATTTGTCTAGTAAAAATTTCAAATTACTAGAATTAGCTTTATCCACAACTACGGTGAATTTAGTAGAGGTTCCCACGATCAATTCCCGCAAATCGCCTAGTGTAATTAGCGTGTCTGTATTTGACTTATTGGCTAATAAGGCAATGCCATCAGCGGCTATATTAAAACTACGGTAGGTGATAGCTTCCCGAGTGAAAATTTCCTTTTCAGCAGGCGTTAAGTCCCGCGTCACTACGACACCGCGAATCTTGTCATTTAGCATATCTGCAATGACCTCATTTTCTGGACTAAATTTATAGTTGATTTTAGCATAGTGGTACTGCTCTTCAAAAGCCGTCTTCTCTGCTTTCATCAAAGGCTCAAAAGATTCATCCACCCCTAGAGTAATTTCTCCTATCGTTGCAGAATCTTTTGGACCCTCCTTTTTATCGGAGGAACATTGGAACATACAAAGTCCTAAAAGAACTACAATACTATTTTTGATATTCTTCATCCTCATCATCTGTTGTGTTAAAATAGGCATAAGCTCTCCAAATCCGGAAACACCCATAGGCCATAAAAAGTATTCCAAATAAAACGATGGTAGGTACCCCAAAAGTCGTACCTAAGTCAAATTCCGAATAAAATGCGACATACATGCCTACTAAAAAATAAGCAAATGCTACAATTATTCGAAAAGTAACATTAATCCAAATAGCCACAGGTCTTTTCATATTCTTTAAAAAAACAGACCTGCTAAAAATACATTCAGCAGGTCTGTCTATGATTAAGTGTTTCTATCTTACTCAGATAAAACGAACGTAACTGGTTGAGTAAAACGAGATCTAACTGCACGTCCAGACTGTTTACCAGGATTCCATCTTGGCATAGACTTGATTACGCGAACAGCTTCCTCATCACAACCGAAACCAACTCCCTTCAAAACTTGTACGTCTTGAACAGTTCCGTCCGTATTAACAACGAAAGAGACGAATACTCTACCGCCTACGTTTGCACGTTGCGCAGCAGATGGGTATTTCATAGTTTTACCTAAGAAACGTGCCCAGGCACCCGATCCTCCAGGGAATTCAGCTTGCTGCTCCACAGCTGTAAAGATTTCATCTTCAGCTGGTCTAGGAGGCTCAACAGGTGCTGCTTTACCCGCATCTGGATCTACTGGTGGTTCATACGATTCCGTCTCACCTTTCACCGTTTCCGATGCGGTATTTCCTTTCACCTCTTCAGGTGGAGGCTCTGGCTTCGTTACCTCTTCGTCATGTTTGATTTCAGGAGGTAAGAATTTCGTCGTAGTCACCTTAGGAATTTCCTTGGGTGGTGGCGGTGGTGGCGGTGGAGGCAGCTCAACCTTTTTAGGTGGAGCAGGCTTGTCCAATTTCATTACTTCAGCAGTCACCTCAGTCTTATTTTCTGCAGCGGCAGTTAACTGTTTCCAGAAAGCTGCTAACAAAAGAGCACCGACAAAGAGTGCAGAGCCTAGTAACACGGACCGCTTCATTACCTTAGGATATCTCGTTCTAAGATCGAAGGCACCGTATTCACGGTTCTTGTTTCTGAAGATAATATCGTCTAAAGTAGCATCTTGGCTTATTACTTGTGACATAATATTCGTTTAATTTAAAATTAATTTATACCCTTATTTTCCTGATCGTTTAATCAATGCCTCCGTATCCGGATCGATTTCTAATAATGCATAACGCTTATTATTAGTAATCGCACATTCATCAAGCATGTCAATCATGTTGCGATACTTTGCACCTTTGGTTGGCTTGATCACGATAGTAAAATTATTACCCACTTTCGCTTTCAGATCCGCGATAACCTTGCGAATTCCTGTCTCCGAATAGTTAGTAACTTGCATTACTGTACCTGCTTCAGTAGGGATACCTTGGTAGTAATACACCTTGTTCTCATCTGGGCACACCGTTAGTGTTTCCGATAATTTTACGGGTGATGTTTCCTTTGTATCCGTTTTATCAGGCATGTTTAATTGCATGGTAACGGGCTTTGCTAACGTCGTTGTTAACATAAAGAAAGTAATCAAAAGGAAGCCTAAGTCCACCATAGGTGTCATGTCGATTTTGGTCGACATTTTCTTACTGCGCTTCTTTCCGCCTTTCTTCCCGCCACCGGAGCTATCTATTTCTGCCATTTCTTTTCGTAATTAAAAATGAAAACTTATTTCGGTTTATTTTCCGGTCCAGTTACTAATTGGAAGATATTGATATTCTGAGCTTGCAAAGTCCCGATAATATCGGCAAATACTTTGTAGTTAGACTCTTTATCTCCTTTAATAGCAACTTTCAACTCTGGATTAGACAATTTCGCATAACCCACCCAATACGAAAGCTCGTTATTAGATGAATCAAGTGGAATCCCCTTGCTTAGCGCTTTCGCTTCTGAAGGTTTCATATTTAACACCTGACGCATTGCACCTAGAGGATAGCCGACGATTTCTGAAGCCATAAAGTTCTTCTTCATCTCAGCCGTTACAGCGATACCATAGCGATTAGCCATGCGCTCTAACATAAACTCCCGTGCCATTTGATCATCAGTTGCTAAATAAACGCCACCTTCGGGTGAAACACTAACCATCAGCATACCATCTTTCGTATTCAAAGGTTTCTCTGAGATAGAAGATGGAGGCGTGATTGTAACTGCCTCTTCTGGACGGAACTTCGCGGTTAACATGAAGAACGTCAAAAGAAGGAAAGCCACATCACACATCGCTGTCATGTCGAGTGAGACACTATGTCGTTTAGCTTTAACTTTTGGCATAACAATTATTTTTTTGAACGGTGAATAAAATTGAATGAAAGGGCTGAAGCCCCTAAATCAGTTCAAATATTAATTGTGGTGCGTAGCGTAGTTTTGGTTAACACTTAAGCCGATTTCGTCGATGCTATAAGTTAACTCATCAATTTTCGCTGTAAATACGTTGTATGCAATGATACAGATAGCCGAAGTACCGATACCTAATGCCGTATTGATAAGAGCCTCAGAGATACCATTTGCTAAAGCGGATGAATCAGTTGATCCACCTGAATTACCTAATGATGCGAAGGCCTTGATCATACCGATTACCGTTCCTAATAGACCGATCAAAGTTGATACCGATGCTAAAGTTGCGATGATAGTTAAGTTTTTCTCTAACATGGGCAATTCTAATGAAGTAGCTTCTTCCACTTCTTTGCTCAATGCAGCTAATTTTTGCTCTTTATCTAAAGCTTTCTCCGTAGTTAAAGCCTTGTATTTATTGATTGCAGCTAAAGTAACATTACCTACAGATCCTTCTTGTGCTTTACAAGCTTTCAAAGCAGCTTCTACATCATCTTTATCTAAAGATGCTTGAACTAAACGTACAAATGCATTTACATCACCTTTTCCTTTTGCTTTACCGATAGTTAATAAACGCTCGATGGAGAAAGTTAATGCAGTTAAAAAACAAGTCATTAAAACTGGTACAATAACACCGCCTTTGTAAACTACACCAAAGTAGTCTCCTGGAAGTGGGTGTCCTTCGTTTGTTCCACCTTCAAAGTGAGAGCCATCACCCATCACAAAAGTGTAGATTGCAATTGCAATAACGAATAGAATAATTAAAATTAAACCTGCAGACAAACCGCCAGATTTTTTTTCGGTTGCAGCTGGCTTACCAGCTGGCTTTGGTTGTTGTGTACTCATTAGTTTGGTAATTTGGGGTTAAAGAATTATTTTTTGATAAAACTTGTAGAAAATAGGGCGATCGTAGTTTTCATAGTTTAAACTTTCGCTTTCTTTTTCAGTAAAGGCAAAAGTAATAGAATTCTAATATAATTTTCATCCTTTAAATAATCATTATAGGGTTATAAGCAGGTCACGGATAAAGGACTATTGTACTAATCCGATATTTTCTTCAAATAACAGATATTTTTAGGGTACTATTTTGGGATTATTGAATTATAAAAAAATTAAAAAAAAATTAAATTTTGTTGAGAATTTCCTGATTAAGCGTAATTAATGGCTTAATTTTGGTAGTCAAAAATAATATAATGATCGATTCTCCCTTCCATCCGACAGGTCCCAGAGCTTCCACCAGAAGTAAGGATAACATGAGCCTGAAGGAGGCGATCGAATCCCTATTACGTGTATATAAGCTGCAGAATAAATACGATGAAACGTATATTGTCGCTCATTGGGAAGAAATTATGGGGAAACCCATTGCGGCGCGTACCACTAAAATCTATATTAAAGACAAAAAACTCTTTTTAGGCCTAGATTCTGCCCCTTTGAAGAAAGAGCTTTTGATGGCCAAACAAAAAATGATCGAGCTATTGAATAAAACAGCTCAACAAGACATTATAACTGAGGTTGTTTTTCTCTAAACAGATCCCAAGCTAACCAAATCCACACCCCGAACAGCGGGAGTATCATTAAGGCCAAAGGATTAATAAATTCATTCCTTATATAGGCCGGAAATAAATCCGTGGGCGAAAAACTGGAAATCAGTAAGGTGAAAATCAACATCGCCCACCGAGCTTTGGTTTTTTCTCCTACTACAAACCAGATTCCAACGGCAGGAAATGCCATCACTAAGGTAGGGGATTCGGTACCTGTGCTGGCTAGCATAATATATAGCAGGACGAAAGCTAAAATACGAAGTCTGAAATCGGGATCAGACCACTTTTTTGTTTGGAAGAACAAAAAGACATTTAGAATCATGGAAGGAATTAAGAACCAAAGATTCGAAATGTTCGGGTCGCCAGTCCAGCGGCGAATCATCCCCATCACGCAAACGTCCGTGCGAATGTTTTTGACATTTTCGTTTAGCTCGTTTTTATGAGCTAAAATTCCCATCCAATCTCGGTAGGTTTGCATTCCGTAATCGAATCCGCCTAAGACCAAAGGAATAAATCCGATCACCAGCATCCAGAAAACGAAGTAGGCGGCGAAACGGAGGCGGTCTTTGGCAAAGAAGAAAAAGGCTAATCCGACTACCCCATATAACTTAATATAGATGCCTAAAACGATCCAGAGCGTCGCCCAGAAATAGTTTTTCTTCTCCACGCAGATGTAAGACCAGAGAATTAAGGCCAAACAAATCGCATGAAATTGTGTGTTCAAGAGAGCGGTAATCAATGAATTTAATACAATCCAAGTGATGACCACCCGCTTAGTTGAGACGATAGGTAGGTGCCAAAGCGTCACAAATAAGACTACCGAATTCAATATATTCCACAAAATTACGCTAGGCCCATCGGACAGCATCGAAAATGGTGCCATCAAAATAGCGAAGATGGGACCGTAAAGATATAGATCGAAGTATTCTTTCGGATACTCTAAATAGAGCGGCAAGCGGTGCAAGAAATGACCGAAACTCGCCTTAAAAATCTGAAAATTATTGATGTGGGAATGAACGGCGCTCAGCGAAAACTGCTTCCAACCAGTGACCAAACCTGCTAAGGCCCAAATAATCAATAAAGTGGATTTCTTATTCATGGTTTTCCAGCATTTGCGCCATCGTCGTAAACTCCCCCTCCCCTTTCATTTGACCTAAAAAAGAACGCAATTTATCTCGCAATGGACCATTATGCCCGCGCTTAACGTGTCCTGGCAATGTGTATTTACTCAAATCTGCAAATTCCCAAGGATGAAAATAGATATTCAAAAAGCCTTGTTTACGCAAAGTTCGCTTCGCTAACAACGTGTAGATCCACAGGGGAAAATTTTTAAATGCGAGCCAAAACAAGGGAATTCGCAACCATGGGCTCACCGAAGCAGGCACATTCCACAATCCTTTTTCGAAAAATGGTTGGGTGGGTTTATCTCTATTATCGTAGCGCCCCGGAATCCACGTCGGATTCAAGGAGGAATGGTAGGTATAACCCGCATTCAAAATCTCGCTTTCTTCCACATAGTGCATACGAGCCATTCGAAAGCCGGTGACGGGTTTTCCACTCAATTTTTCAAGTAGATTTTTAGAGTTTTTTAAATCCTTTTTCGCCTCAAAATGGCCATGAAAATAGCCATGTGAGGCTAATTCGTGCATCGGATTCAACTCTTTTATCCATGCTTTGTTATTTTCCGCATACACTCCCGTACAAAAAATAGTTACCGGAACGCCTGCCTCCTCCACTATCTTCATAAAATGCGCTAAGCCCTCACGAGATATGGCTAATTGCTCTTCCAAAGGAATCACGATTCCATATTCCAATGGAATATCGCATTCTTCTACATCAATCGTGATCAAAATTGGGTTCATCCGTTGCTGCGAAATAGAATGGTGGTGAAATTAACTAATTCCGTCAAAATCGTCTTCGCGCGCATCGTCGAAAAAACGATACCTTTTCTTGCCTGAACATAGATCCACTGGATACGGATATCTGGGTTTTTGGAAGCCAAAACTAAAAATTCCATGTCAAAAAGAAAGGCCGGAATCCGCGTCTTTAAAAATAGCTCTTTCCCTTTTTGATTAAACCCTTTCAAACCCGACTGCGTGTCTTTTACTTTCAGTTGAGGGAAAAACAAATAATTCATCACCTTCAATGAAAGGGAAAATATTTTGCGCCCTAAGGGCAATTGATCATAATATTGCTCATCGCGAACCCCTACGACTATATCAGCCGCGTCCGAAGAAAGCAGGCGAAACATATCCACCGCATTCTGAATTAAATAGGGGTAATCCGCGTCGGTATAAATGACCCATTTACCCGTGGTTTGGCGAACCGCATCGCGTAAAGCTCCTCCTTTTCCTTGATTCACAGGAGAATCAATATAGGTGAAACTTTTTATTTCACGCGCTAAAAGCGCTATGTCTTCTGGCCGAATACCCGTCTTGCTCCCATCATTCACTATATACATGTGTATCGAAGTTTCAGCGGAAATTGCCTCCTTGAACAGGGTATAATACTGCAGCAATTCTTCCGCCCAACCCGGATGTGGGTTGTAAATAGGATGAACAAGATTTAAATCTGCAGGAGCGATAGGAATAGTTTTTTACAATATTACGAAATTTAGCCCTTGAGGATCCTAAAAAAAAGCAGATATTTACAGCATGACTCGGATAATTCCCCCGTATTTACAAGCTGGTGACGAAGTAGCTATTTTGTCCCCCGCCTCTTTCCCTGCAACCGAAAACTGGAAAAAGGGTGTAGAGGTATTGGAAAGCTGGGGCCTTCAGGTGCGCTATGCGCCTAATTATTTAGCTCGTCATTTTGGTCTCGGCGGAACAGATGAAGAGCGTTTATCCGATCTTCAACAAATGTTAGACGACCCTTCGATTAAGGCCATTTTCCCCATTCGTGGTGGATATGGATCCTCTCGTTTGCTGGATTCGCTGGATTTTTCGGGCTTTATTTCGTCTCCCAAATGGATCGTTGGCTTTTCCGATATTACAGCACTTTTATGCGAAGTAGATCGCCTTGGTTTCGCGAGTATTCATGGACCTATGCCACATAATTTTTGCCAAAAAGGCGGAGAATCCGCCTTACAAAACTTACATTCCTTATTATTCGAGGGGAAACATTCTTTATCAGCTGAGGCACATCCTTTGAACCGATTTGGCGAAGCCTCCGCGGAAATCATAGGTGGAAATTTATCTCTTTTATGTCACTTAGTGGGCTCACCCACCTTCGCTTCGACGGATGGTAAAATTTTATTCATCGAAGAAATAGGCGAACGTTTGTACCACGTAGATCGCCTATTATTGCAATTAAAAAGGGCAGGATTTTTCCAAAACCTAGCCGGCCTAATCCTAGGTGGCTTTACTGATTGCAACGAGGCAAGTTTAAACATCGGCAAAACGGCCTACGAATTAGTGGCAGAACATAATACAGGGACTTCATTCCCTATAGCCTTCGATTTTCCAGCTGGACATATTCCGAATAACCAGCCTTTGGTTTTTGGGGTAAAAACCAAGTTCTTGGTAAATTTTGACGGTATCCAGTTAACTGATATTTAATTCGGGAAGGTTAGGTTAACATTGTGACTTAAACGACCACTATGTTAGCGAAAACTTTTGGCAGTGCCCTCGTGGGCATTCATGCCTCCATTATCACCATCGAAACCCATGTAGGACAAGGCTCTAAATGTTATTTAGTCGGCCTTCCCGATTCCACCATAAAGGAATCTATTCAACGCGTTGAATCTGCCATCAAGCAAATCGGCTATTTTTTCCCACGCCGAAAAGTCGTCATCAATCTGGCCCCAGCAGACGTCCGAAAAGAAGGATCAGGCTACGACCTCCCCATTGCCCTCGGACTGCTTCAAGCGTCTGAACAGACCAAAATGTCTAGCCTTTCTGACTATTTAATCATGGGAGAACTGTCCTTAACGGGTGAAATTAGGCCTATTAAAGGGGCTTTATCCATGGCCATCGAAGCCAAAAAACAAGGCATCAAATCCCTCATTCTTCCAAGGGAGAATGCCATCGAAGCCGCTCTAATAGAAGGTCTAAGCATCTATGCGATGGATAATCTGCGGGATACGATTCGTTTCTTGCACGGACGGACTCAAGCTGCTGTAAAAGCTCCTCCAGCTCAGCCTAAAACACGGCATTATGCGGACGATTTCGCCCAAATCAAAGGTCAGGAAAAAGCCAAGAGAGCCATTGAAATCGCTGTGGCGGGTGGTCATAATCTACTTCTCGTAGGGCCACCTGGTGCTGGCAAAACGATGATGGCTAAAAGAATCCCCTCCATCATGCCACCCATGAGTCTCAGCGAGATTATCGAAACTACTCAGATTCACTCGATCGTAGGAAAATTAAGTTCTGAGAATCCACTCATTACTGAAAGACCCTTTCGGGCACTTCACCACAGTATATCATCCACCGCTCTCATCGGTGGCCGCGCAAACCCTCAGCCAGGAGAAATTTCCCTCGCCCACCAGGGTGTTTTATTTCTGGATGAACTACCTGAATTTCAACGTAACGTGTTAGAATTATTAAGGCAACCTTTGGAGGAAAGAAAGGTCCCTATTTCTCGTTCCCATGGTACGGTGGAATTCCCCGCCAATTTCCTGCTGATTTCTGCTATGAATCCGTGT
>CAIVPV010000360.1 GCA_903907915.1 uncultured Cytophagaceae bacterium | reverse complement strand
CGTATCTAAATTGGCCGCCAAATTCTTTTGATTGGCCTTTGGGGATGAAGGTAATGGAATCAATTTTCGTGAACTGTGCGGTAAAATCATTGAATTTAAAAGCGAAATCTGGGCCGCGAAAACGGTAATCCCCAATCTTGATTTCCCCCAGGAAATTGAAATCGCGCCCTTTTTGGAAGGTCAAAGCCTCATCATAGGGAATGAATTCCGCCTTCAAGGAGTCCGAAATCATCACCTGCTGAATACCCCTGATGCGCAATTTCTTGTCCACTAAATCGAGGGACATCGAGGCCGAATCTGCGTCTAAAAGATTCCCCATCGAGGCCGCATAAAAGGTGTCAAAATCCTTTTTCTCATAAGCCACCCGCGCATAATGCTTCCCTTGGCTCGTGAATGAAATTTGATCATCCTCTATTTTCATATAACCCGCCTCCACGAAAGACTGAAAGCCCGATTGAAGCTGTTCCGGCTTGCGATTCACCAGGACCGCTAGATCCCCGATCGTGGCTGACTCCGTTTTATTCTCGACTAAATAGCGGTATAAGATTCGTATGGGGCTATACGTAAGTAAACCTTGCAATTCCTGAATACGGCCCTCGTTATAATAATCCTTCGATTCGAGCCAGGCGGGCACCTGATTTCGCCCTGAAATTTGGTAAAAATCAATGCGCTTTTCTTTCACGCGCAACACCCCTAAATCTACCGACATCCGCATCTCATGGAAGCTGTCTTCGAACAAAGCACGATTAGTGGCGCCGGGTAATTTTTTGAAATGGAAGGTCTGGTTTTTAGGGTACCACTGACCGCTTACTTGTCCTCTCGATAGGGAATCTGAATTGCTTAATGTGCTGCTCCAGCGACCTGCTGGTACTAAAATGGACGAGTCGGGTAAGAACCAAATCAGCGGAGCAGACATCGTTCCTAATTTACCGAAATGTAAATGGGCGTCGCCTGTTAGGCCTTTGCGCAAGTCTTTATAGAAAGGTTTTCCTTCCGCTTCCCAGGCCTCTCCCTTCATTTCCACCTGTTCGGCCGCTCTAAATTCAAAGCTGAAATGTTTATCTTTTCTTCTTAGCGTGAGCGAACCTTCCCCATTCGTCTCGCGGTCGTTTTCAACCCAATCTGCAGAAATGAATCGCATGGTTCCATTCGCAGGCTCGAAGCGAAGGGCATCGATTTGTAGACGCGCTTTTTTATGACCTAGTTTTTCACCGGTGATTTCGCCGCCTTTAGCTGATCCTGTTTTCGTTTTTTCGTCCCATTGAAATTCGGTCACTTGGAAAACGAGACTATCATTTGCTACACGGTAGGAGATTTCGGATGGCCCCCACTGATTTTTTTCTACCTGGGTTCCATTTACCTGAATAGAATAGGGTCCTACCTGAATTTTTTGCGCAGAAAGGCCAAAACTCAGGGCGAGGATAAAAAATAGGATGCGAAACAAAGACGACGTATTCTGCATAAACGGATAAAAATACATAAAATATTCAGATATTTGGGCCAAAATACTCCCTATGTCTAACGTACTTTCCCTATTCAAGGATATAAAAGCCTTCATTTTTGACATCGATGGTGTGATGACGGACGGCAATGTTCACGTGCTCGAAACGGGTGAACACTTCCGCACTTTCTACATCCGCGACGGCTATGCTTTAGAAAAGGCGCGTGAGGCAAATTTTCAACTATGCGTGATCACAGGAGGGAGTCATCCGGGGGTCAAAAAACGCTTAGAGAATCTCAAGTTTCAACACATCTATTTCGGTTTAGGCGGGAAAGATAAGTTAGAAACCTACCTCGAATTATTGCCAAAATTAGGGGTTAAAGAGAATGAAATCTTATACATGGGCGACGATATGGCGGATTTAAAAATCCTATCGCGTCCTGATATTTTGAGTACTTGCCCGGCGGATGCGATTCCTGAATTGCATCAAGTCGTGAAATACGTTTCCCCGTTCAATGGTGGCCGCGGTGCGGTCAGAGATGTGATTGAAAAAGTACTAAAACTCCAAGGAAAATGGGCTTAATCTTACCTGTAAAAGGAATATCGCCTTCTTTCGGAGAAGAAAATTGGGTAGCTCCTAATGCCACCGTGGTGGGTGATGTGCGCACCGGAAATCATTGTACGATCTGGTTTAATGCGGTGGTGCGGGGTGATGTGAATTCGATCAGTATTGGAAATTATACGAACATTCAAGATGGTGCCGTGGTGCATTGCACCTTTGAAAAAACGGTGACTACCATAGGCGACTATGTTTCCATCGCACACAATGCGATTGTGCATGGGTGTACGATT
>CAIVPV010000359.1 GCA_903907915.1 uncultured Cytophagaceae bacterium | reverse complement strand
ACTGACGTACCGCTGGAACAGGCGCTACCACCTGAAGCCGAAATCTTCTCGATATCTAATTGAAATAAGAGCATGTCTCCATCGGCCACCGATGGAAAACGTACATTAAGCACCGTATACAAACTATTTTCTACATCTCCAGAGGCTCCATTGAAGGAAATGCCGGGGAATTGTTTTTGTAATCCTTCGATGAAATAGGCTTTCAGACCTTTGATGTAGGCTTCGTGTTCGTCCATGGAAGCATAGGCCATTTCTAAGGCTTTGGCAATACCAATCATCCCATATACATTCTCCGTTCCACCACGCTGGTTGCGCTCTTGTGCGCCTCCGTGCATTAATGGACTGAATTTAGATCCTGCTTTCGCATATAAGAAACCGACGCCCTTGGGTCCGTGAAACTTGTGAGCGGCACCCACCATAAAATGCACTTTCAAGGCAGACGCATCGTGCTTGTAGTGGCCCATGGTTTGGACCGTATCTGAATGAAATAAAGCATCATATTGCTCGCAAAGGTCACCCACCGCATGTAAATCCAATAAATTACCAATTTCATTATTCCCGTGCATCAAACTCACAATGGCTTTTTCTGATGAAGACAACAATTCTTCCAAATGCACTAAATCAATCGCGCCCTCAGGACTCACGCGAACTAATTTCAATTCTGCCAAACCCAATTTCGCCCAAGCCTCCGCCGTATGTATTACTGCGTGGTGCTCTACCGGCGAGGTGATAATGACCTTACATTCACCGTGTAAAACCGCCGATTGCAAGACGGTATTATCTGCTTCCGTTCCTCCAGAAGTAAAGAAAATCTCCGAAGGGGACGCATTTAAAATAGTCGCAATAGTTTTGCGCGCTTTTTCTACCGCCACTTTCGCTTGACGACCGTGGGAGTGAATTGACGACGGATTTGCGGTGAAATTCTCGAAATAAGGCTGCATTTCAGCCCAAACCGCCGGATCCACCGGAGTGGTCGCCGCATTGTCTAAATATATCGGTGTTTTTTCTGCCATCTACCCTTGAGCGATCTCAGTGATCACCTGTATAATTTGTTGTGCAAGTGTATCTGCCTCAGCCTCCGAAGATGCCTCCGCGTAAATTCGAATGATCGGTTCCGTATTCGATTTGCGTAAATGAACCCAGCGATCTGGGAAATCAATTTTCACGCCATCAATCGTGTTAACTTTCTCCTTCTTGTATTTTTCAGCGACCGTCGCAAGAATTAAATCGACGTTCAGGTCAGCGGATAATTCGATTTTGTTTTTAGAAATCACATAGGCTGGATAGCTCGCACGTAATTCAGACGCTTTCATGCCTTTGTTTGCCAAATGCGTCAAGAACAAGCCGATTCCCACCAGGGAATCACGTCCATAATGCGACTCAGGGAAGATTACGCCTCCATTTCCTTCACCACCGATAATCGCGTTTACCGCTTTCATCTGCGTAACCACATTCACCTCTCCTACCGCAGCCGCGAAATATTCGCCGCCCGCCTTGCGCGTTACATCGGCTAAAGCACGCGTAGAAGAAAGATTAGAAACGGTATTACCTGGCTTCACAGAAAGCACATAATCAGCCACCGCCACTAAAGTATATTCCTCGCCAAAAGGCGTTCCATCCTCCGAAATAAAGCAAAGGCGATCCACATCTGGATCCACCACGATTCCTAAATCGTAATTTCCGCCTTTCATTTTCGAGATCATCTCCGTTAAATTCTCCGGAAGTGGTTCTGGGTTGTGGCCAAAATGACCAGTCGCCTCGCCAAAAATCACGTCCACATGTTGCACTCCTAAGGCTTTCAACAACATAGGCACCACAATTCCACCGGTCGAATTCACCGCATCCACTAAGACACGGAAGTTCGCCTTCGCGATCACGGGTTGATCGACCCAAGTCAAGCCTAACACGTGATCCACATGCTGCTGCAAAAAGCTATCATCTTGCGTTAATTGACCTAATTTCATCACGTCCGCGAAATCAAAATCTTGATTTTCTGCAATAGTCAATAAGTCTTTTCCATCTTGATCTGAGATGAATTCCCCGCGATCATTCAATAATTTCAAGGCATTCCATTTTGCTGGATTGTGACTAGCGGTGATGATGATTCCACCTGCTGCTTTCGTCCAAGGCACCGCTAATTCAACGGTTGGGGTCGTAGAGAGACCAATATCTAAGACATCCCAGCCTAAACCGATCAAGGTATTAGCTACTAAGGAACTAACCATCTCGCCGGAAATACGTGCATCGCGACCTAATACGATCGAATTCGATGGGTGCCCCACTTTTTTTAGCCAGGTGCCATAAGCCGCAGCGAAGGTAACGACGTCCAGAGGACTTAAACCTTCGCCCGGTTTTCCACCGATGGTACCACGTATGCCAGAGATTGATTTGATTAATGCCAAAACAAAAATGAATTAGAATGAATAGATGATCAAAATTAAAGAAAATATCCCTATTTTTCGATGAAAATTTAGCTAAACCTATTCAACATCACATGGAGATGAACTCGGAAAGATTGGAGACCCTATTGGCTCGAATCCAACAGCTGCGTATAGCGGTGTTAGGGGATTTTGCTTTGGACTTCTATTTCGACATTCAAACCTCCACAGGGGAATTTTCCATCGAAACCACTAAAGAAGTTCATTTAGCCTCTCAGCCACGAGCCTATTTAGGTGGTGCCGGGAATGTGGCGAAAAATCTAGCCATTTTAGGTGCACAAGTTTCAGCCTTCGGGGTGCGCGGAAATGACCTTTTCGGTCGAGAGATGGCGCATCAGATGGCGGTCCTACGTATCGATGCTACGAACATAATGCAAATCGCGATCGATACCCCTACGTATACCAAACCGATGTGTGTGACTGAGGAGGAAAATAGAATCGATTTTGGGACGAGGTCACCTAACTTTCAGGATCAAACGAGCGAGTTAATCAAGGCTCTAGAAGCTAAGAACTTTGACTGGGTCATTATCAATGAGCAATTTGGGTGGCCACTTTTGCAAGCACAGCACATCGAGAACTTATACTTAAAAAATGCTTTAGCCGATTTGCGTTCCTTAGGCAGTCATGCTAAACACTTGCCCTTAAAAGTGAATGAAGCAGAGTTTATCCATATTCACCAAAAGCCCGCCACGAAAGAGAACATTCAATCCTGGGCGGCGACCAGAAAACAAGCAGTGCTAGTGACCTTAGGCGAAAAAGGCATGATCTATGCGAGCCAGGACGAATTTCACCATCAGCCTGCATTCCATGTAAAAGGCCCAATCGATACCGTGGGAGCCGGTGATATGGTGGTGGCAGGATTTTCTGCGGCAAGAGCGGCGGGTGCTTCGGTGCAGGAGGCCTGTGAATTTGCCTCTTTGGCCGTACATTTAAGTATTCATCAAATCGGCGAAACCGGCTCAGCGAGTCCGGACGCCATCAGACAATTATATCATGGACATTCAATCGCTTAGATCGGAAATCAAGGAATATACGGAGGGTGCCTTATTGCCCTTCTGGATTCAGCGGACGGTGGATCAAAAACAGGGCGGATATATTACGCATTTCAATGAGTTTGGGGAAGATTCGGGTAACGATGAAAAATCATTGATCGCGATGACCCGTTCCGTATTTACGTATTCGCAGGCTTATCGACATGGTTTTGGTGGGGACGTGATGAAGGAGATGGCGGCGCATGGGGTTCGGTTTTTACTGGACAAGATGTGGGACGCGGAGCATGGCGGATTCTATTGGATGGTGAACCGGGCGGGGGAAGCGACGAATAAACAGAAGATTGGTTATGGACACAGCTTTGCGATCTATTCGCTGAGTGAATATACCCTGGCGACGGGGGATCCTTTGGGTTTGGAATATGCGGAGAAGGTCTTTGATTTACTCCAAAAATATGCGGTGGACACCCATTACGGCGGTTACTGGGAATTCTTTGCGGAAGATTGGTCGATGATGGGGCCTGGTGCTCCTGGAGGGGATCGCAAGACGCTAGATGTACACATGCATTTAATGGAAGCCTTTACCACCTTGTACGAGGCGAGTGGCAAGGATATTCACCGCAGAAAACTGAAGGAGTCGATTGATATTTTGATATATAAAATCATGGACCCGGCGACAGGGACGGGCATTCCGCAGTTTTGGGCGGACTGGAGTGTGGCGCCGCAGATTAAATTTGATATTGTGTGGGGCTGGGATCGTTTTCAGGATGGAGGCCAAAAAGCGTCCGCCGTCGACAATACCTCCTATGGCCATAACTCCGAGTTTGGCTGGCTATTGATGCATGCGCTGAAGGTGGGAAAGATAGATGCGACGCCTTATTTAGGCAATATTAAAAAAGCCTTCTATCATTCGATGGAAAATGGCATCGACTGGGAGTATGGCGGCGTATATGTGGAGGGGTCGCACAGTGGAGGGCCTACGGATCTGGAAAAGGAGTTTTGGCAACAGGCTGAAATGCTGATTGGAATGCTGGATGCGTATTTAGTAACGAAAGATGAAAAGTTCCTGAAGGCTTACGAACAGGTACATCGCTTCGTATTCGACAAGATGATTAACCGAAACACCGGTGAATGGTGGCCGCTGATGACCCGCGAAGGGGAACCGATTTGGCGTCACATGGCTACGAATTGGAAGATAAATTACCATAACGTTCGTTCGATGATTCTCTCGTATGAGAAGCTAGGCGAAATCAATCTATGAAAAATCTCCTGATCCTCCTGTTTTTTCCTTTTGTTTTATTAGGCCAAAATAATTCCTTCATTGACCTCCTCAAAAAACATTTCGAGAACCCGAAGCAACAATTTACACTTCGAAACGACACACTTTTCATTCAACTTTATGAGCCTGCCACGGCCACTCAAGCGGAATTCAAGGAAACATCGATCGTTCCAATGAATTCCATCGATCGAATTCAGTTAGTCACTGGAAAAGATTTTAAGGGTGTCGCTGGGATCAGCTTACAGATTCACCCGATCAACTTTACTAAACTGCCTAAGAACGCAGAAAAAAATACAATCACCTCAGAGCGTCTTAGCCAGGTAAATGTCGCATCTGTAAACCAAAAACTTCAAGGACAAGTGTCCGGCGTCACGGTGGGAAACGATAATTCTCCTGGAGGTGGAACAATGATCAGAATCCGCGGTATAGGCTCCATTAACGCCAATAGCCCGCTGTATGTCATCGATGATGTCCCCTATACCGGAAATATCAATGCCATTAACCCGAATGACATAGAAAGTGTAACCGTATTAAAAGATCCTTCGCAAACGGCAATTTATGGTGTTAGGGGCGCGAATGGGGTTATTGTGATGAAAACTAAAAAAGGAACAAATGTAAGCGCTGTCCTTGATTTAGAGGACCAAGAAATCCCGGTTATCCTTTGGACCTGGGGAGAGGCCTACAAACAATTGAAAAAATCAGGCGATCTTTCCACCTTGAAAACGATTTTATCCTCTAAGACCTATGACAAAAATTAGTCGCCGCGATTTATTAATCGCCTCTGGAACGGCTGCAGGAGCTGCTTTGCTGCCTTCATCTGCCTCGGCTGCATCTGTTGCTTCCGTTGCCTCCGTTGCGAAATCCCCTACATTCGAGTTCTCGTTAAATATGAGTACGATTATGGGCCAAAAGCTCGGTCTCATCAAAGAACTCGAAGTCGCCTCCGCGGCCGGCTATCAACATTGTGAAATTTGGGTACCTACCTTAGAAGCTTATT
>CAIVPV010000358.1 GCA_903907915.1 uncultured Cytophagaceae bacterium | reverse complement strand
GGATTCTTTCCGCGTTTATTTTTAGGAGCCTTTTTCGGGTATTTATATGTGTGGAACCGTAATATTTGGATTCCGATCGTGGCACATTTATTTAATAATGGCTGGACTTTGACGATGCAATATATGTATCAGCAGAAGCAAATCGCCATTGATCCGGAGAAATTGGGAGAAATTACGCCCTGGTGGTCCGTGTTGATTTCCTTAGCATTAGTGGTATTTTACATTCGTCGTCTGCATAGCTTTCGGCTTGAAAAATAAGTTTTATGGGATTACGAGAGATGTCTAATTTGCAACAGCGCGTGATCGCAGCCATTATTGCGGTGCCCTTTTTGCTTTTCTGTGTGCTGTTTAGTGATTATACTTTTTTGGTTTTATTCTTGTTAATTGGCGTCGCAGCACAACTTGAATTCTATAAGTTAGTCGGTAGTATAAGCGATAATTTACCGCTGACCTTTTACGGAACCTTTTGCGGCGTTGTGCTACATCTATTGACATTTTTTATTGAAAAAGGAGAGATAGCCTATTCTAATTACTATATCCTTTCGCCTTTATTAGCCTTAATTTTCTTCATAAAGCTCTATAAAGCCAATGATGAAAAACCCTTTAAAAACATCGCCTATACGTTCTTAGGGATTATTTATGTGGCATTGCCTTTCGCTTTGTTTACTGTTTTGGCCTTCCTTGAAAATGAAACCTATGATCCTCAAATCATTCTTGGATGCCTTTTTCTCTTATGGGCTAGTGATTCTGGGGCCTATTTTGCGGGAACGAAATTTGGCAAAACGAAGTTATTCGAGCGTGTTTCGCCTAAGAAATCCTGGGAAGGAAGTATCGGTGGATTGATTGCAGCAATGATAGTGGCTTATGTTTTATCGATCTATTATACCAATTATGAAAGCTGGCAGTGGTTTGCTATCGGTGTCATTATTGTGGTGGCTGGAACCTATGGTGATCTAGTGGAATCATTATTTAAGCGCAGTATTAAGATCAAAGATTCTGCCGATACGATACCGGGTCATGGGGGATTTTTGGATCGATTCGATGGTTTACTCTTATCGATTCCATTTATTATCACTTTCTTGAAATTATTTCCAAAAAACTAAGCTTTAACAGGTTTTAACCATTTGGATTTTATATTTTGTGTAATTTCGATTTCATGTTGAGACGTTATACTATTCTTGTTTTTTTAGTGCTTGCTTTCTGCTTGCTATCCTTATCTGCCTACTCGCAAGGGCAGGATAAAAC
Organism: uncultured Cytophagaceae bacterium; assembly: GCA_903907915.1. Taxonomy (GTDB): domain Bacteria; phylum Bacteroidota; class Bacteroidia; order Cytophagales; family Spirosomataceae; genus Aquirufa. Next base: position 29,593 of record CAIVPV010000358.1, on the reverse strand, counting down.
AGTATTGTTTCAGGGACGTGTTATTGCATCGAGTAATGCGGAGTTCCTTCCTTTGGCCTATATATTTAATCCTCAGGCTGGACGAGGAGCATTAACTGATAATTTTGGACAAGTCGATATGTACGTTTTTCCGGGAGATAGTTTAGTTATTTCGTATATCGGATACAAGAAAAAATACTATATCGTGCCACGCGATACCGAATTAGTTCATCAGGTTATTATTCCAATGGATGAAATGACTACGATGCTTCGGGAGGTAAAAGTCTTTCCCCATTCTAGTGAAGAAGAATTTAAACAGGCATTCTTAGCGATGGAATTACGCGATGCTCGTCAGCGCGATAATGCACGAAATAATCTAGAGCAGTCGAAGTTAAACGTTTTTGCCTTGCAGGCAGGTATGGGAGCGTCTTCCAATTTTAGGAATTTCTCCGACATGATGATCTCATCCCAGGCGAACAAAAGTTTTTTTAATAGTCCTATGTTAGCCTTAACCAATCCATTTGCTTGGATTAGCTTTATCAAGTCAGTGAAGAATGGAGATTTAAAGCGGAAAGATTATAAAAAGGCGTATGAATTGATGCCGAAAGAGAATCTGAATCGCCAAATGTTCCTACGCAATCTGAAAACCAATTAAGGCAAGCATTCTGCCAGTTACGCCCTTTTCTTTTCGGTGAGAAAAATAGTCTGCCTTGTTTTCTACGGTGCAGGCAGGATCGATTTCAATTTGCTGAATTCCTACAGATCTAAGTTGCGCCGCATTAGCTTCTTTTAAATCGACGTACCACTTGTTGTTTATATGTTTTTTAAACTCGTCTGCAAACTGTGCTGCCACTTCGTCGCCCACCTCAAAATGCGCCAAACTAATACACGGGCCTATATAAGCTAGCATATCATCCGGATTAGATCCTCTATTTTCGATCATTCGTTTAGCGGTCTTCTCCACGATACCAGCTACCGTACCTTTCCAACCGGCGTGAATGGCAGCGCAAACGCGAGTAACAGGATCAGCCAATAAAATGGGGGTACAATCTGCTATACTCACACCAGCAAAAACCCCAGGCTCGACACTCACCATGGCATCGAAACCTGATTGATATCCGGGACGACCGGTTACCCAAATTTTGTCCCCATGCACTTGATAAGAACGAGCTAAATTTGAAGGAGAAATGCCTACATCTTTGCAAAAAAGAGAAAGATTATTTTCGATGACCTCGGGGGTATCATCCGTGTGAATGCCTAGATTTAAGGAAGAATAGGGAGATTCACTTAAGCCGCCGTGGCGAGTGCTAACACCCGCCACTAGACCTGGAATGGATTGAAATATAGCTGGTCTATTGACACGCTTAGGCGTCATAACTCAATCCATATTGTTTTAAAACTTCATCAGGAACGCCATTCCATTGGTTAGGCGTGTTTCCTTTGTAGTCTAAATCGGCAATTCCGATTTTGGACGTATAAAATCCGGTAGCAGTCAAATTTCGCATCAGAGTGAAAAATGATTCCCCTTGTGATAAATGCTTCGGTGTTTTACCAGGGTAGGCAATTTCATCTACGATGTTTATCCGCTGAGCAGGAGTTAATTCAGTGAAATTTTTGGAGAAACGCTTATTCGATTCTACATCTAACCAACGTAAACCACCGCGCATTGGGGTTTTTAATTCAGGCTTATCCTTCACGATAAACTCAATGAATGAGGTTACTCCAGATTGGGAAGCGCTTCCAGATTTCTTGTCCGCTGGAATGATAATGTCGGACAAAATAGTGATGGTAGCTAATTCATGCGCGTTCAAGAATATTTCAGCCTTTAACTTGGCTTCCATTTCAGCTTCTTCTTGCGTACGTCCGTTCGGTCTTTTGACTGGAACTTTTCCTAATTCTAAATTCTCAATCGCTTTTTCATCGGGATTGAAAACGGCTAAGCCCAGTGAACTTAAGCCCATATTTTTTAAATAGTCTCTTCTTTTCATCTTACAGGTTGCCTTTTTTACGTTGATCGATAATGTATTCTGATGTGCGCAGGGATAGCGCAAGGATCGTCCATGTCGCATTTTTATCGCCTTGAGAAACGAATGGTGCTGCATCCGCAACGAATAAGTTTTTCACATCGTGAGCTTGGCAATTAGAATTCAGTACCGAAGTCTTTTTGTCATTACCCATACGTGCTGTTCCCACTTCGTGAATAATACGGCCTGGGTCAGCTAAACCATAGTTATTTTCAGCACCAGGTTTTTTACCCATGGCCTCACCACCCATCGAGTGAATAATTTCTTCGAAAGTATCTTGCATGTGTTTCGCTTGCTTCACCTCGTAATCGCTCCACTTGTAATTGAAACGTAAAACAGGGATACCAAATTTATCCACTACGCTTGGATCGATTTCACAATAATTGTCTTCGCGAGGAACCGGTTCACCACGTCCTGCAAAGCTAACATAAGCGCCATAGAAACGGCGGTAATCTTCTTTCAAGGTAGCACCATATCCACCTGCGGCTTTTCTAATACCGTCTCTAGTGAAATTTTCGCGCCCATTTAGACCTTCGATTCCCCAGCCAAAACCATAGTTGGGCATTCCCATACCTCCACCATATTCGATGTGGTATCCGCGAGGGAAGTCTAATTTTGCGTTATCTAACCACCAAGGAGTATACACGTGCATACCGCCCACACCATCTTCATTATAGCGCTTGCGATCAAATAAAGACGGAATGATAGCGGAACGAGAGGCTCCGGTAGAGTCATTGATGTATTTTCCTACGACTCCGCTAGAATTAGCGATACCGTTCGGGAAACGGGAACTTTTAGAATTCAATAATAGACGCGCAGTTTCGCCAGCAGAGGCAGCTAAAACGACGATTTTTCCTTTGACAGAATATTCCATCATCGTTCCTGTGTGTACATAGGAAACGCCCGTAGCTAAACCTGTGATCGGATCCGTCATTACTTCACGCGCCATCGCAAATGGTAAAACGGTGGTATTTCCGGTATTTACGGCTGGTTTAATTAAAACCGATGAGGACGAGAAGTCCGCATAAGCAGAACAACCCCGGTTACATTGGCCGCAATAGAAACAGGATCCACGTTCGTTATTGATCGGCTTAGTCAACATCGACATACGTGACGGATAGGTGGGGATGCCTAAGGCTTTATTCGCCTTTTTGATCATTAATTCGTGTAAACGAGGCTTAGGTGGAGGTAAGAAATAGCCATCTGGGTTATTTCTAAGTCCTTCATTTGTCCCAAAAACCCCAATCATTTTGTCCACCTTATCGTAGAAAGGCTTCATATCATCATATCCGATCGGCCAGTCATCGCCTAGTCCGTCAATACTTTTTCTTTTAAAATCATCTGGACCAAAACGAAGGGAAATACGTCCCCAGTGGTTCGTGCGTCCACCCACCATGCGGGAACGGAACCAATCGAACTTAGTTCCTTCTTTACGTGTATAGGGTTCGCCTTCGATGTCCCAGCCACCATAGGCAGCATCAAAATCACCAAAATTACGTAGCGAACTACTTGACCCTCTACGTAATGATTCATAGGGCCATTTCATTTGGGTCATATCTTTCGGATCTGCGGGGTCAAAAGGCTGTCCTGCCTCCAGAACGCACACCTTTGCTCCGGCCTTTGCTAATGTGTGAGCAGCCATACCGCCACCCGCACCGGAACCCACAATCACGACATCGAATACTTCTTGTTGGGATTTAATGTAAATAGAATTGTTAATCATTTTCTTAATCTGGTTTAGAGAAATCAAAAATAGAAAATTTGGTTTATTTTTGTCATTAATAGAACATAAATATTTGGCACGGAAAGCAGAAAATGGAGAGGAGCCATTGAAAAAAGGGGAAACCCCTCTATCAAGGCAGTTTAATCAAATCAAGGCGAAATACCCTGGAGCAATCTTATTGTTTCGGGTAGGGGATTTTTACGAGACTTTTGGCCAAGACGCGATAAAAGCCTCGAAAATTCTGGGCATTGTTTTGACTCGCCGTAATAATGGGAATGCCGATGCCGAATTAGCCGGTTTTCCGCACCATTCCTTGGATACGTATTTACCTAAATTAGTGCGCGCAGGCGAGCGAGTTGCCATTTGTGATCAATTAGAGGATCCTGCGACGGTGAAGGGAATTGTGAAGCGCGGGGTGACTGAATTAGTGACTCCTGGCGTGTCCTTCAATGACCAAGTTTTAGATAATAAGCGCAATAATTATGTGGCGGCGATCTCATTAGAGGAAAAATCGGCGACCTATGGAATAGCCCTGCTGGATATTTCCACGGGGGAATTTATGTGCTCTCAGGGACCTTTGGCCTATATTCAGAAGTTAGTCCAAAGCTTTCTGCCAGCCGAAATTCTGTATCCTAAAAAACATAGGAATGCGTTTATCGACGCGTTCGGGGAGCAATTCCATAGCTTTACTATGGAAGAGTGGATTTTTACCCACGAATTCACGTATCCGCTTTTAACACAACATTTTAAAACCCAAAACCTGAAAGGTTTCGGGATCGAAAATAGTCCGCTCGGCATCATTTCCGCCGGTGTCATTCTGCATTATTTAGCCGAAACTGAGCACCGCGCCATCGGTCATATTTCTTCTATTCAACGGATTGAAGAAGATAAATATGTTTGGTTAGATCGATTTACGATTCGGAATCTCGAGTTGATTCATCCCACGCAAGAAGGGGGCGTTCCGTTAATTGCTTTAATCGATCAGACCTTAACCGCGATGGGTGGGCGCTTGCTTCGAAAATGGCTCGTGCTGCCTCTAAAAGACCTGCAAGCTATCGTTCAGCGTCAGGAAGGAGTGGCCGGTTTACTTGATTCAGACACTTTATTGGATCAGGTTTCTAACTTATTGAAACCGATAGGGGATGTGGAGCGGATGATTTCCAAAGTCGCAGCCGGTCGCATTAATCCACGCGAATTAAATGCGTTGAAGAATGCCCTGCAGCAAATTCCGGAGATCAAATCTCTTCTAGCTTCCTCGAAATATGCTAGTCTTTCTGGACTTGCAACCAGTCTGGATTCGTGCGACGAATTAGTACATAAAATTGACACGGCTTTGCGGGAAGATCCACCGGTGCTAATGCACCAAGGAGGGATGATAAAATCAGGCTTTTTGGCTGAATTAGATGAATTACATGGGCTTTCGACTTCGGGAAAAGGCTATTTAGCGGATCTCCAAAAACGCGAAATTGAGCGTACCGGAATCACTTCTTTGAAGGTATCCTATAACCGCGTGTTTGGCTATTATTTAGAGGTGACTAATTCGCATAAAGATCGGGTACCGCCGGAATGGATTCGCAAGCAAACCTTAGTCAATGCGGAACGTTATATAACCGAAGAATTAAAGGTTTACGAAGAAAAAATTCTGAGTGCGGAGGACAAAATCTCCGTCATTGAATTCGGTATTTTCCAGGATTTGGTTCAAGAGGCCTTGGTCTATTTAACCCAAATTCAGCGAAATGCCCTCGGAATTGCTACGCTAGACGTGCTTCTTTCATTCGCGATAGTGGCGAAGAAAAACAACTATGTTCGACCTGCATTAAACGAAACGGAGGTAATCGATATCAAAGGGGGTCGCCATCCAGTCATTGAAAAACAATTGCCAGCGGGTGAAAATTACGTGCCTAATGACGTGTATTTAGATGATAAAACGCAGCAAATCATGATGATTACTGGTCCGAATATGGCAGGAAAATCTGCCTTATTGCGCCAAACCGCCCTCATTGTTTTACTCGCTCAGATGGGTTCTTATGTGCCAGCTGATTCGGCAAATCTAGGTTTAGTCGACAAGGTCTTCACGCGTGTGGGTGCTTCCGATAATTTGTCCAAAGGCGAATCTACTTTCATGGTCGAGATGACGGAGACAGCCGCAATTTTGAATAATCTATCATCTCGTTCCCTCGTTTTATTGGACGAAATTGGTCGCGGTACATCGACTTATGATGGCGTTTCCATGGCTTGGGCGATCGCAGAACACTTGCATAACCATCCGTCTTATAAGGCCAAAACCTTATTTGCCACCCACTACCACGAATTAAATGAGTTAACGCAGGACTTCCCGCGCATCCAAAACTTCCACGTCTCCGTTAAAGAAGTGGGAAATAAAATCATCTTCTTGCGTAAATTATTACCCGGTGGAAGTGCCCATAGTTTTGGTATTCACGTAGCTCAATTAGCCGGAATGCCTACCTCCTTAGTATTGCGTGCCCATGAAATTCTTCAAAATCTGGAGAAAGATCACGTGTTGGAAGAGAATATCGATAAGCTAAAAGAGATGCCTAAGGCAAATTACCAAATGAGTCTTTTTGGCGCCGAAATTCCAGAAGGCCTACAAAAAATTCAAGATCAATTAAAGGAATTGGATGTGAATTCGCTGTCGCCGATTGAGGCGCTATTGAAGCTGAATGAGTTGAAGCGCTTGCTTTAAAGTTCAAAGACCAAAGAGCAAAGCAAAAAGTTGGGATCCCCTGCGGGGATGCATTTGTGAAATGTTGTTGTTTTCTAATTCTAAAATTGTGCTGCGCAATAATTTTGTGAATTAGAAACCTAAACCAACTCTAAACAGAAGAGAGAGTAATTGATTTAATTCATTCGAAAAACATTGCGAAGCACGTTTTTGAATGAATTAAATCAATTAAATGAATAAAATTAATTTCTGACATCTAGCCCCCAATTCAACTTACTCCTCAGCGTCTGCAAGAAATCATCACCGGGAATCTTTATCAGCTTTGCGGAGAATGGCGCTTTTTTGACTTCGATTTTATGATGGCTGTCGACCACTTTCGAACGCGAATCTAGTGAAATAAGGAAGTTCTTGCTTCTTGAACTTACTTCAAAAGTTAATATAGCTGAGCTGGAAACTAGGAGTGGGCGTACATTTAAATTGTGCGGGCTCATCGGGGCAATAATAAATATATCGGAACTCGGAATAACTAATGGGCCGCCCACTGAAAGGGAATAACCAGTAGATCCGGTGGCTGTGGAAACGATTAAGCCATCTGCCCAGTAGGAGTTTAAATAATTTCCGTCCACGTATGCCTTAATCGTAATCATCGATGAAGTGTCAGTCTTCATTATTCCCACTTCATTTAAGCCAAATCCTTTTCCATCGAAAAAATCAATAGCTGATTCGACTGAAACGAGACTTCTATTTTCAATCCGGTAATTTCCCTGCAACACAGTATCTAAAGCGGCACTAATTTCAGGGGGAGATAAAGTAGCTAAAAAGCCTAATCGTCCCGTATTTATCCCCAGAATGGGAATTTCTTTAGGCCCTATTTGCGTTAAGGTCTCTAAGAGTGTTCCGTCACCACCAATACTCCAGGCCATATCCACTTTTTCGAGTCCTTTTTCGGCTGAATAGCTAGGGACATCAGCTACAGAGAATCCATGTTCTACGAGGTGATTTTTGAAAAAATCGGAGAGGATGGGTTGGCAATTTTTGGCACAAATATCAGCCCACATTTTTTCCATTAACGGCTTAGTTTCTGCCGTAAATGATTTCCCGTGAATAGCTAATTGTACACTCATTATAGGTCGATAAAGCGCATTAAATGATCAAAACGATCCTGATCCACCTCTAATTGTTCTCCAAAAACAAAAGCTTTTTCAATAAAAATGCCATGTCTTTCTAGATTCGATATGATCTTGCCAAACGTTTCTGTTTGGACTTGGATAACCAGATTCGGTTCTTGAAAAAAGGTGCGAACAACGAAGCCGTTTTCTTCTTCAATGATTCGAATGATGGTACTTAAAGTATCGCGCGATGCTTGAAAAGGAATGCGGATAATTCCGCCGTTTTTATTTTCTAATCCGGAATTCAATAGGATATTTCCTACTGCGGATTTAGTCAAATATCCTCTAAAAATCTGTTCCGTATTAGTAACAGCAATAACATCTAAGTGAGGTGCATCAAACCAAGGTAAACTAGCCAAGACATCCTCTTCTTCTTCCATCCGGAAATCCGAAAAGTGCTCTTTTAAATCTGATAATAATTGTTCTGGAGATAAGGCTTGAGCTAAAACTTCTTCTGAAACGAGGCCAATATAGTGTTTGTTTTCTACCACCGCTAAGGCATTAATCTCCTGGATACGTAGCGTTTTCAAGGCTTTCGCCACTGAATCATGCATTCGTAACACCGGTAAATCATAGTTTAGGTGTGATAGAATTAACATATTAAATCGGGTTATGGTTTAACCACTCGGTTACTATTTCGTTGAATTCTACCGGCCTTTCCATCATAGGAGCGTGGCAGCATTTATCAATGAATCGCAAGGTAGAACCTGGAATTAATTGATTGAATTCATGTCCCACTTCTGGTGGGGTAATGGTATCGTTTAAGCCCCAAATTAATAGGGTAGGAGCCTTGATGTGAACAATGTCTTTGGCCATGTTATTACGCTGCGCCGATTTTGCAATCGCTATAATACGCATGACCTTAGGGATGCTATTTGTGATTTCAAATACCTCATCCACTAATTCTTTGCTCGCGGTTTTCGGATCATAAAACGTGTATTCAACCCGTTCTTTAATGTATTCGTAATTTCCTCGCTTCGGATAAGAGCCGCCCATGGAGTTTTCAAAAAGCCCAGAAGAACCTGTTAAAATCAATCGCTGAATCTTTTCTGGATGACGTAACGTATAAATCAAGGCCACGTGACCTCCTAATGAATTTCCAATTAGACTGAATTGATCTAATGCTTTATGATCTACGAAGCCTTCGATAAACTCTGTTAAACCTTCACAACCTGCCTCTTTAATGGGCATATCATGAATAGGCATCAATGGTATGATTACTCTATAATACTGCTTAAAGTGATTAATCACCCCAGCCCAATTGCTCAATGCGCCAAATAAACCGTGAAGTAATAAAAGAGTTTCCCCTTGACCTTCATCGATGTATTGGTATTCTCCTTCTGCCTTAATTAGGTAATCCATTCAGCAATTTTGTATTAATAAACTGCAATTTAATAAAAAGAATGTTAAACAATTTTAATTTTGTAGAGTTTATAAAAATATAATTTATCTATGAAACCTATCTTGGTAGTTGGCGGTGGAATTGCAGGTTTACAAGCGGCAAATATTTTACATCAAAGAGGTAGAGACTTCATTTTGTTTGAAAAAGGAGGCACTCCAGGTGGCCGAGTTTCGTCGATACGAAAAGATGGATTTATTTTAGACCGAGGATTTCAAGTACTTCAAACTTCTTATCCCGAAGTACAACGTTCGCTAGATCTTTCTGCTTTGCAATTATCCTATTTCGAATCAGGGGCTATGGTGAAAGATCAGGTTTTCTATAATCCATTACGTCGCCCTTTTGACTTATTCTCTTCGGATATCTTACGCTTAAAAGATATTATTTCCCTTATAAAAATTTGGTTGAAGCTTCAGGGGAATGTCCCAGCTTTAGATGGTAAAAAACAAAGCACGCAAGAGTTGATTGAAACTTATTCTTTCTCCGATCGCTTCAAAAACGAATTTCTAATCCCCTTTTTTCAAGGCGTATTCTTACAAGAATCACTCGCGCAACCTGCGTCCCTTTTCTTCTATTATTTGCGCCAGTTTATGTATGGGAATGCAGCTATTCCAGCGAAAGGGATGCAGGCAATTCCCGATCAATTAGCATCTAATCTACCTGCAGAATCCATTCGACTTCATCAGGAAATTACGAAGCTAGATGCGAAGAGCGTCACCTTAATGTCTGGAGAAAAAATCGAAGGGGAGTCGGTGATTTTGGCTGTGGATTTACCAGTGGCTGCGAAACTTTTAGGTGTAGATGTCCCAGCCACTTTAGCCTCCAAAACTTTTTATTTTTATTCAAACAAAACAGAGCCTCAGTCTCCTTTATTGAGGCTTATACATGATGAAAATCTACTTCATTTCACTTGTTTGACCGATGTTAATCCTGGACTAGCTCCTGAGGGGAAAGCGCTATATTCTGCCACATCTCTACGTAATAGTAGTAAAGGGGAGGTTAAATTAGCGCTTGAAAAACAGGTATCTGGTGTGGAATTATACTTTCTAGAAGAATTTGATTTACCCCATTCATTGCAGGCAGTGGATGCGTATGATTCTATCAAAAAGGCAGCTAATGGCATCGTTTTAGCCGGGGATTATTTACAGTTTCCTTCCTTGCAGGGAGCACTGGCTTCGGGTAGGGAAGCGGCAGAAGAAATTTTGGGAAGATCCTGATTTTCATCAGCAAAAAGTAGGATGGTTTTTGTACCTTTGTGAGGTTAATCAAACCCTACATGAGAAAAATAGCTTTTATTTTCGCCGTTCTACTATTCGCAGCTTGTTCTAACTCGAATAAAGACTATCAGAAAGCTGCGGCTAACCCTGAATTTTTAATTCGTGCTGAAGTAATGCTAACAGAAAGTATCATTCACGATATTTTCGCACCACCCGTTTCATCCCGTATATATATGTATGCGAGTATCGCAGGATATGAAGCGGCTATTCATGGGGAAAAAGGATATAAATCTTTAGTAGGCCAAATCAATGGTTTTGAAAAAGTGGCTCAGCCAGAAAAAGGAAAGGAATATTGTTTTCCATTGGCATCCACCCGTGCTTTCCTGACCATGGGAAAGAAATTAACTTTCGCGCAAGAATTGTATGATGAATTTGATAAAAAATTAGAAGAAGACTACCGGGCGACTGGTATTCCTGATGAGGTATATGATCGCTCGATCGCCTTAGGGGATTCTATCGCAGAATCGGTGATGAAATACGCCTCTAAAGATAATTACAAGCAAACGCGTGGTTTCCGTTTCACGGTGACGAATGATCCTGGAACGTGGACTCCTACTCCTCCGGCTTATATGGATGCCGTGGAGCCTTATTGGACTAAAATTCGCCCGGTAGGACTCGATTCGTCGGCTCAATTTCAGGCTCCTGTGCCCTCTAAATTTGATTTAACGCCAGGAACTCCTTACTACAAAGAGGTGATGGAATCGTATAATACGGTCAAAAATTTAACAGAAGAGCAACGTAATATTGCCAATTTCTGGGATTGCAATCCTTTCAAAATGAATATTACCGGACACGCCATGTTTGCGACGAAAAAAATGTCGCCGGGTGGTCACTGGTTAGGTATCGTAGGTCAAGTTTCACGTCAATTAAAGAAATCCCATGTGCAAGTAGCAGAAGCATTTGCGATGACATCGATGTCTATTTTTTATGGATTTATTTCTTGCTGGGATGAGAAATACCGTTCGGTTAGAATTCGTCCAGAGACGGTGATTAATAATAGTATCGACAAAAAATGGATACCGATTTTACAGACGCCTCCCTTCCCAGAATATACCTCGGGACATAGTACTATTTCAAGTGCGGCCGCTACGGTATTGACTAAATTATACGGGGATAATGTGTCATTTAATGACTCAACAGAAATCCCTTATGGCTTACCACCGCGTAAATTCACTTCCTTTAAACAAGCTGCTGATGAAGCCTCTGTTAGTCGTTTATATGGCGGAATTCACTTTCGTCCTGCCTTAGATCAAGGAGTTATTCAAGGAGCGAAAGTTTCGAACTTATTGCTAGCAAAAATCAAAACGCATTAATGAAAAACGACATTACTTCGAAGGCTGACATTAAAACATTTGTGGATGCATTTTATGCTAAAATGCCCTCTGATGATTTAGTGGGAAAGGTTTTCATGGAAGTGATGCAAGTAGATTTTTCGAAGCACCTACCTAAGATGTATGATTTTTGGGAGATGTTATTATTTCAAGGTACCGCTTATCAAGGTGCACCCATGCGACCTCATTTGCAGATTAATCAGATTCATCCGATTACGCCGGCACACTTCGATCGTTGGCTAAAGATGTTTAGAGAAACAGTGCGGGATTTATTTGAAGGTCCTAAGACGGAAGAGGCGATTGTGAAAGCAGAGAATATTGCGGCTACTTGGGCCTATAAATTGGATTATTTAACGAAACACCCGGCTTAAAATGATTGTATCAACCCCGGGGCGCATTTGTCTTTTTGGAGAACACCAAGATTATTTAGGTTTACCAGTCATTGCAGCGGCTATTTCGAAGCGCATTCAAATCGAAGGGGATTTCAGAGAAGATAACATCGTTCATTTTTCCTTGCCGGATGTGGGGTTGGAAGAAACATTTACACTCGATTACCCATTGGTCTATACGAAAGAACGGGACTATTTTAAAAGTGTCTTAAACGTCTTGTATCGCAAGGGACATCGCCTAAATAAAGGCTTAGAATTAACGGTTTCTGGCAATATTCCCATTAACTCTGGCACATCCAGTTCCTCTGCTTTGCTCGTATCTTGGGTGAATTTTTTGAATGAAATATACGGTTTAGGCTATTCCCCAAAACAAATAGGCGAGATCACTTACGAAGCTGAAGTGCTCGAGTTTTCAGAGCCAGGTGGAATGATGGACCAATATTCGACTGCAGTGGGTAATGTAATTTTTTTAGCTAGTGAGCCTGAAATTCACATTGAAACCTATGCTAGAGAATTAGGAACCTTTGTTTTAGGCGATTCGCAGGAGCCTAAAGACACGTTGGGCATTTTAAGTCATGTCAAATTTGGAATGTTAGGAGGGATGAATAAAATCCAGGCGAAATACCCTGATTTTAATTTAGCCACCGAAAATGATCCTACGAAATACCGGGAATTATTAAGCGAGGATGAGTGGGTGCTTTTGCAGGCGAATATCAGTGATCGCAATTTGCTTTTAGAGGCAAAGGCGATGTTTGAAGGAAAAATTGAGTGGTCAGATGAGAAATTGGGTTCATTATTAAATGAACATCAAGTAAATTTGCGGGAACATAAGCGCATTTCCACGCCTAAAATCAATAGAATGATTCAGGCAGCATTGAATGCAGGAGCTTTGGGAGGAAAAATAAATGGTTCTGGCGGTGGCGGATGTATGTTTGCGTATGCTCCGAATGATCCAGAAAAAGTGGTCAAAGCCATCGAAAGCGAGGGTGGAAAAGCCTACATCATAACAGTAGATAAAGGAACAACAAAAAGTATATGAAGAAGAGATTATTGATTTTAGCGGGAGGTATGGCCTCTCGTATGAAGAAAGCCTTAGCAGAAGAGAACAGTGATTTAGACCCTAAATTAGTAGCACAAGCGAATGCCGTGACTAAAGGGATGATTCAGGTGGGTAAGAATGGTAAAACTTTGATTGATTACCAATTATATAACGCGCATTTAGCCGGAATTGAAGAGGTGATGTTGCTTTTGCATCCGACGGATAACGTTTCACAAGAATACTGTGAATCTTTAATGGCAAAAGACGCTACCTGGGGAATACAAATCGTTTTTGCTCGCCAACAAATCCCTGCAGATCGCGAAAAGCCAGCCGGAACGGCCGATGCGGTTTACCAAGCTTTATCGCAACATGCAGATTGGCAAACGGGTCGCGTAATTGTATGTAATTCGGATAATTTATATTCGGTGAACGCATTGAAGACGCTTTGGGCTTCTGAAGTGCCCCAAGCGTTAATCTCCTATCACCGCGATAGCTTATTGTATCCAGAAGAACGTATTTCGGCATTTGCCTTGATTCGCACGGACGCGGAGGGTTATTTAGTAGAGATTATTGAAAAGCCGACGAAGGAGCAAGCAGACGAATTAATGGCTAAACAAGGTCGCTTAGGGGTGAGCATGAACGTGTTTGTGTTTGAGGCGAGCACTTTCTTGCCGTATTTAGCTAAGACGCCTTTCCATGCGGTTCGTAACGAAAAAGAATTGCCTACGTCGGTGGTGATGTTTGGAGAAGGAGAGGGTAAAGGATTTTTCGCGATTCCATTAGCCGAAAATGTGCCTGATTTAACCTCTAAAGAGGATATTTTAGTGATGCAGAAATATTTAGAAGAAACGTATGGCGATTTTTAAATGCTAAATGCTAAATTGTGAATGATAACCTATTCACACTATGACCTTATTAATCGTAATTGCAAGCCTTGGCCTTTTAGTACTCTTAATCACGTACTGGAAGGTCAATTCTTTTATATCCTTTTTACTCGTAAGTCTTTTTGCGGGTGTTTGTCTGGGTTTACCTTTGCCTGATATCGCGAAATCTATTCAAAAAGGTTTAGGCGACACCCTCGGTTCTTTAGTGGTGATTCTCGTTTTAGGAGCCATGTTAGGTAAACTAGTAGCCACCTCTGGGGCTGCAAAGCAGATTTCGGGAACATTAATTGATCTTTTTGGCCTAAAACACATCACCTGGGGGCTGATGCTGACAGGTTTCGTGATAGGCATTCCCTTGTTTTATAATGTGGGTTTTGTGCTGATGATTCCTCTTATTTTCTCTCTAGTTCAGCAATATAAGATACCTCCACTATTAGCAGGTGTTCCTATGATGGCCTCTTTATCCGTGGCGCATGGTTTTTTACCGCCTCATCCATCTCCGGCAGCTTTAGTGGCTCAGTTTCATGCGAATATGGGGGAAACACTCATGCTCGGTATTATTGTAGCTATCCCGGCGATTATTTTGGCAGGTCCTATTTTTGCCAAAACTTTGGCCCACCTACCCATCAAACCATTGAAAGCTTTCGCCGCAGCAGAAATAGATGAATCGAATTTGCCTAGTAAATCAGCCAGCTTTGTGGCGGCTTTATTTCCTGTTTTTCTATTAGTAGGAACCACCATCGCCGAAGTTCAACTACCAGAATCTGCCTTAGTTAAATTAATCGCAGATCCTGCCATGGTCATGCTAGTGGCCATCATCGTAGCCACCTATGTATTAGGTATCAGAATGGGCAAGAAAATAGAGGATGTGATGAATGTATATGGGGAAGCGGTGAAAGATGTAGCGATGATTTTATTGATCATTGCTGGTGCCGGAACATTAAAGGAGATATTATTAGTTTCGGGTGTCAGCAAAGAGATTGCTACCTATTTAGGAGGATTGCCTATCCACCCCTTAGTATTAGGCTGGATGATGGCGGCGATAATTCGCGTTTGTTTGGGTTCAGCCACGATTGCCGGCTTGACAGCGGCTGGAATGATTTATCCTTTGGTGGCGTCTGGGTCTGTTAATGCTAACTTAATGGTATTAAGCATTGGAGCAGGAAGTTTAATGTTCTCCCATGTGAACGATACAGGCTTTTGGTTATTTAAAGAATATTTCAATTTGACCGTAAAGGAAACGCTGAGATCTTGGTCTTTGATGGAGACTATCGTATCGGTGGCGGGCCTGGTAGGGGTGATGATTTTGAGTCAAATCTTGTAATTGTGCTATTGTATCAATAAAATACAAAATTTATCTAATTTGGATTATTTGCATTTATCCAAATTTTGTATGCCCTTTTGGCACTATTTCAGGTCAAAAAATTGATTATTCCGAGTTTTGCAATTGAAAAAAGCGCTTTTCAGCTGTTTTTTTTGTTTGTTTATTAACATTTTGTTAATTTTCGAGCGATTGATTGATTTATCAACAAATTTTTTTCAACCCTAACTAAATGTTCATGAAAAAAAACTTACTCATGACTTTTCTGTTAACCATGCTATCGATAGCGACTATTTTCGCTCAAGATAAAAAGGTTTCAGGAAAAGTGACCTCAGCCGAGGACGGTTCTGGTCTTCCAGGTGTTACTGTTCAAATTAAAGGAACAGGCAAAGGAACGCAGTCAGATGTGAATGGTAACTATTCATTATCTGTACCTAGTTCAGCTACACTAGTTTTCTCTTTTGTAGGATTAAACCCAAAAACAATTACGGTAGGTAACCAATCGGTAATCGATGTTAAATTGGCGACAGATACGCGTCAATTATCAGAGGTTGTTGTAACGGGTACAGGTTCTGCCATCGACAAGCGTTCAACGGCTATCGATGTACAAGCGATCACCGCTAAAAATCTACCTTCAGTTCCTACTGCTTCAGTAGATCAAGCTTTAGTAGGTAAAATTGCGGGTGCTCAGATCTCTTCTGGAAATGGTATGCCAGGTCAACCAGTTAGTATCGTTTTACGTGGTATTAACACGATTAACCGTGGTACTTCTCCAATGATCTTATTAGATGGAGTTGAGGTAGGTTCAACAGACCTTAATTCAATTGATTTAAATATCATTGAAAGAGTGGAGGTTATCCAAGGTGCTGCAGCAGCAACGATCTATGGTGCACAAGGTGCGAACGGAGTAATTCAATTATTCTCTAAGAAAGGTAAGTCTGGAAAAGTAAATGTAGACTTCTCTTCTTCTATGATTAGTTCGACTCCTTTAAATGTAGGTGGTTTACGTAAAGCAGATAAGCATGGTTTTGTGACTAATTCTAACAATGAAGTTGTTGGTGGTTCTGGTCAACCTTTGGCATTAGATCCTGTCTATGGCTCATATGCAGAAAACGTTATTTTTGCTTCCACTGATCCTACGGTTCAAATCAATAAGCCTTACGATAAGAACTTGAAGTATTATGATCACTTCGGTATGTTCTTTACACAAACTACGAACTATAATAACTCATTATCTATTTCAGGAGGTTCTGATAAGAGTGATTTTAACTTCTCTTTATCTAATTCTGATAATGCAGGTCCATTTAAAAACGTGGGAGGTTTAAATCGTACGAACTTAACAGCTAACTTAGGTTTCGAATTAGCGAAAGGTTTAAAATTGCGTTCTATCACTCAGTTAGTGTATACGAAGAACACAATTAATGATGGTACTGGTCGTTCGATCATTTATTCTGTATTCAACTCTCGTCCATTCGTGGATTATGATTGGAAAGATGCGGATGGAAACTATCCTGGTTATATGGGTGATGCAGTAGGTGTGAACGGTTACAACCCGAACGCGGTCAACTACTACACGAAGACTAATTCAGATCGTATTGATATCCTTCAAAGTTTAAACTTAAACTACGAGATCAACAAGTTTGTGTCTTTAGACGCGAAATATGGTGTTAACTACCAAACGGACAAGACGATTTATACGTACTTGAACCAAACGGGTAATAAGAACATCATGGATCAGCAATACTGGTATTATAACTTTAACGGTAATGATGCTTCAGGTGAATTGAACCGTTATGAGTATGCTAGTTCTTTGCAAAACTTCTTAGGAACAGCTGTATTCAAGACGGATTTCCAAAAAGATTTCAACATTAACATTCCATTACGGACAACTACCCAAGTTGGATTTGATTATAGAAATCGTTTGAATACATCGTATGTTTCTTATGGTATCGGTATGCCGAACTACACGCCAGTGAATACTTCACAAGCTGCTGAAACTAAAGTTGCTAGTGATTATAAGGAGCCATTTATTACCTATGGTTATTTAGCAACACAGCGTTTTGATTATGGAACGATTGGTGGTATCTCAGGAGGTTTCCGTACGGACTTCTCGTCAGCCTTCGGTGCTGCGTCAACTCCGCAAACATTCCCTCGTGGTGATGCGTACTTACGTGTATCTGAATTAGGAATTTTCAAGAACTCTGCGATCAGCACTACAATTGAAGATTTCAAATTACGTGCAGCTTATGGTGAGGCGGGTATTCAGCCAAGAGCATTTGACCGTTATATTACGTTAAATACAGGTGTTATTGGAGGTGGAAATGCTTTCTTCTTCCCTTTAACGCAATCTAATCCGAATTTGAACGTAGAGATTTCTAAGGAATTAGAGATTGGTACGGATATCGGTTTGAACCTAGGAAAGAATTCTGCCTGGTTAAACAACCTAAATTTATCAGCTTCTTATTGGAAGCGTTCGACAGACAATGCGATCTTTAATGTGGATGCTGCTCCTTCTACAGGTATTGGTACAGTGAAAGATAATGCCTTCTCTTTAGGATCTAATGGTATTCAAGCTAGCTTAAATGCACAGATCTACAAAGATTCAGATTGGACTTGGAACTTTACAACAAACTTTGGAAAGCAAACTTCAGAAATCACAGCGGTTCGTGGTGGTGCTGAGGTAGTTGTTCTTTCAGGCGCGGGTTCTACTGGTTACGTTTTACGTGCTGGAGAGAAAATCGGTCAATTATATGGTTTCATGGGAGTTCATAGCTTAGATGCTGTTTTACCTGATGGAAAAGTGGCTATTCCAGAGGCATCTCGTTCTCTATACGAAGTAGCTAGTAATGGATGGGTTGTGAAGAAGTCTACTAAGGCTCCTTATTTCTCTTCAGGAATGTATAGCTTTGGTGATCCAAATCCAGCATTCAATGCGTCATTCATTACCGACTTAACTTGGAAAGGTATCGTTTCATTCAACTTACAAGTTGACTTGATCCAAGGAGCTCACATTTACAACCAAACGAAAGAATGGATGTACCGTGATGGTATTCACTCTGATTACCAACAACCTATCACGATCAATGGTGAAACAGGTGCTTGGTCTGCATTCTACCGTGGGGTATATGCGGAGGTTTCACGTAATGGTACGAAGAACTACTTCTACGAAGATGCTTCATTCGCTCGTTTACGTAACCTTTCTGTAGGTGTTGACTTAGTGAAAGCATTCGGATTGAAATCATTCCGTAAGTTACAATTAGTAGCTTCAGGACGTAACTTGTATACGTTAACGAACTATACTGGTTTAGATCCTGAGATCTCTTCAGGTGGAGTTAACTCTGCTTGGGATCGTGGAACAGATCACAATACGATGCCAAACTTACGTTCATACCAAGTACAGTTGAACATTGGTTTCTAATTCAGAATTGAGAAAAAGGTATCATTTAAATTTGAAAAAAATGAAAAACATAAAAATAACCGCGCTTTCCTTTCTGCTTTTAGCTGGATCGGTTATGTCGTGCAAGGATCAATTGGATATCCAAAATCCAAACCAACCTACTCCTTCGACGGCTTCGTCTGAGGCAGGTATCGTTGCTTTAGCGCAAGGATCTGTTTATAAAAACGGATTTACTTCTGCAGGTAACAAGTATTATGATGGTGTTGTAGGAGCATTCTATAATGGCGTTGTAGGTATCCATGAATTAATGGGTGATGTGGTTGCAGCTGAGGCGGCAAACACCTATATGAATAACTTGTCTTCTCCAGACATGGTTACTTTGGATAATGGAACTCAGGTACCTAATCCGAATAGCCCTGCCTTGCAGAAATCTTTATTACGTGCAATTAATACGAATTCACAACAAGGTGGTAACCCAGGTTGGCATGAGTGGGCGATGATGTATCAATTAAACAATGCTTGTAATACCGTATTAGACGCAGTGGATAAGACGACGTTTACTGGAGACGCAACAGCGAAGAAAAATGCGATCAAAGCATGGGCTTATACTTGGAAAGGTTTAGCGTATGCACGTCTTGGTTCATTATACTATGCTGGTTTAATTGTTAATACTCCGTCTGTAACTAACAATACTTACGTGTCGAAAGAGGCAATGATTGCTGAATCAAATTCAAATTTCGATAAGGCTGCTACTGCAGTGAATGCATCAGGCGCATCTGGAGATTTTGAAGAAATCGTAACGGCTTTAATTCCAGATTTCTTCCAAAATGATAAAGGTGGTGTACCAACAGCTGGACAATGGATCAAAAACTTGAACACGATGAAGGCACGTAATATCTTAGTAAATACTTCTACTGCAACAATGACTGCAGCTCAGTGGGATGCTATTCTTACGTTGGCTAATGCGGGTGTAGGTTCTTCGGATCCTGTTTTTGCTGGAAACACGAATGCGAATGGAGATATCTTTGGTTCTTCTAACTACTCTGTAGCTGCTCGTGCAGTAGGATCTAATGCATCAGGTGGAACGTATAAAATCTCTGAGCGTTTGATTCAGGATTTTAACACGGGAGACCAACGTTTAGACCAAAACTTTAAGAAATTTACTGTATGGGTTGGTAACTCTGACCGTGGTAATGCATTTAACACACGTTATGCAATCAAGGATGGTGGTAATGGTTTATCAGGTGTTTATACCTATGTTAACCGTACGGCTGGAAATGCAGAAATCTTCTTATTAGGTTCTTATGAAGAAAATGAGTTGATGAAAGCGGAGGCTAAATTGTGGAAAGGTGATGTAGCAGGTGCTGCGGCAAGCATTAACGCAGTTCGCGCTTACCAAGGTGCTGGAATTGCATCAATCACATCTACGAATGCAGCGGTAGTAAAAGAAGAATTACGTAAAGAACGCCGTGTGGCTTTAGCTTTCCGTGGTTTATCTTTCTACGATGCACGTCGTTGGGGAGTATTGGATAATGGTCGCACAGGTGCGGTAGTTATCTCTAAAGATGGTTCATCTGTCTCTACTAACGCAACGATTAAATATGGTTATTTAGATTATTGGGATGTTCCTAACAATGAGTTAGCGAATAATCCAGCTGGTGCAGGATCTGCACCTACGACAAATCCAAAATAAGGATTATTTAATTTTATTTAAAAGAGGCGCTGTCATGAGATAGCGCCTCTTTTTTTATGTCAATTATTTGGTGTTATATAAGAAAATTCCTAATTTGCCTGACTTATTATATTATTTTTTCATTAATTAAACTCAACAACATGAAAAAACTATTACTCCTTGGGGTATTGGTGTTAGCTGTATTTAGCACATCGATGGCTCAAACAAGGCAAGTAACCGGTAAGGTTACTGCTTCTGAGGATGGTACTGCTCTTCCGGGAGTTAGTGTCAGCCTAAAAGGTTCATCTCGTGGTACAACCACAGCAGCAGATGGTACTTACAAAATTTCAGTAGGTGATGGCGCTGCAATCACATTTAGCTTTGTGGGCTATAAGCCACAAACGGTTTCAGTAGGAAGCCAAAGTTCAATCAACGTTGTTTTAGCTTCAGATGCGTCTGAGTTGAATGAAGTAGTTGTAACGGCTTTGGGTCTTACTCGTACTAAGAACTCATTACCTTATGCTGCACAGCAAGTAAAGGGAGAAGAGTTAACACGTGTTCGTACTGGTAACGCTATTCAAGCATTATCTGGTAAAGTAGCGGGTTTACAAATCATCCAAGGTAATGCGATCGGTGGTTCAACTAACGTAGTTATTCGTGGTAACAAATCATTGACTGGTAACAACCAAGCCTTATTCGTAGTGGATGGTGTGCCAATCGATAACACGAACAAAAACTCAGGTAACCAACAAACAGGTCGTGGTGGTTATGATTACGGTAATGCAGCTGCGGATATTAACCCAGATGATATCGAAAATATGACTGTTTTGAAAGGTGCTGCGGCAACTGCTCTTTACGGTTCACGTGCTTCGAATGGTGTGATCATGATCACAACTAAGAAAGCTAAGCGTGGTTTAGGTTTAACTATCAACGCAGGTTTAACAGTAGGAACAATTGATAAAACAACTTTCCCTACCTATCAAAACCAATACGGTGCAGGTTATTCTGATCCTTACCAAAAAGATGGTTTCTTGTATTTTGATGCAAATGGTGATGGTACAAACGATTTAGTTGTTCCAACAGCTGAAGATGCATCTTATGGTGTGAAATTTAATCCTAGCTTAATGGTTTACCACTGGGATGCTTTTGATCCAGCAGGTCCTAACTACAAGAAAATGAAGCCATGGGTTGCTGCTGCTAATACACCAGTAACTTTCTATGAGACGGCTATCTCGAACAACACTAACATCATGTTAGATGGTGCGAATGATAAGGGTACTTATAAATTAGGCTTTACGCGTAACGAAGAGCGTGGTACTTTACCTAACTCAAATGTGACTAAGAACATCGTAAACTTAGGAGGTTCTTATAAAGTGAACGACAAGTTTACAGCTTCAGCAGTAGCTAACTTCTCTATTGTAGATGGTAAAGGTCGTTATGGTTCAGGTTATTCTGGAGGTAACGTTAACCAAAACTTCCGTCAATGGTATCAAACTAACGTAGATTTAGTAGAGCAAAAAGAAGCTTATTTCCGTAACAATCAAAACGTTACTTGGAACTGGGGTGATCCTTCCTCTGCAGCTGGTTTAAAGCCAATCTATACAGATAACTACTATTGGACTCGTTTCCAAAACTATGAAACTGATACGCGTACTCGTATCTTTGGTAACACACAACTTGATTATAAAGCAACATCTTACTTAGCATTCTTAGGACGTATCACTGTAGATACGTATAATGAATTGCAAGAGGAGCGTACGGCTGTAGGTTCTCAAGCGACTCCTGGTTATTCTCGTTTAGATCGTACGTTTAACGAAACGAACTATGATTTGATGGCTAACTTTGATAAAAATGTAATCAAAGATGTAAACGTGAAAGCCCTAGCTGGTTTAAACTTACGTAAGTCTTATACTCGTGCGATTTCTGCTGGTACTAACGGTGGTTTGATCGTTCCAGGTTTATACTCTGTTGCTAACTCGAAAGGAACAGTTGCGGCTGCGTCTGAAGGTTATTCTCCACGTGAGGTATTCGGTATGTTTGGTGGTTTAACAGTTACTTACAAAGATTTCTTAACATTAGATGGTACTGTCCGTCGTGATAAGTCGTCTACTCTACCTGTTGAGAACAACCAATACAATTACTATTCAGGTTCTGCGTCATGGTTATTCTCTCACCACATCCAAGATCTTCCTTGGTTGACTTCTGGTAAGTTACGTGCTAACTGGGCGACTGTAGGTAATGATGCTCCTTGGGGTGCTATCAAAAACGTATATGATCAACCATCTCCGTTTGGTTCTACGATCTTGTTCTCTGTACCTAGTACACAAAACAACCCGATCTTGAAGCCAGAGCAAACTCAATCTCGTGAGATCGGTTTAGAAATGGCTTTCTTACAAAACCGTTTAGGTTTTGATGCAACGTATTACCAGTCAAATACATTAGATCAAATTTTACCAGCAGCGGTTTCTGCAGCAACTGGTTTCTCTTCATCTTATGTGAACGCGGGTAATATCGAGAATAAAGGTTTTGAATTAAGCGTTTACGCTACTCCGATCAAAACAGCTGATTTCTCTTGGAATCTAAACGCTAACTGGACTAAGAATCAATCATTAGTATTGAGCTTATACGGTGTGTCTCAAAACCTTCAATTAGGTACTTTCCAAGGTGGTGTTTCTTTAAACGCAACGGTAGGACAACCTTATGGTGTGTTACAAGGAAAGACTTGGAACTTAAAAGATGGTCAAAAATTAGTTGGATCTAGTGGACGTTACAGTATCTCTACTACAACTACGAACAACATCGGTAATGTGAATCCAGATTGGATCGGTGGTTTGAATAATACATTCAAATACAAAAATGTATCCCTTTCATTCTTAATTGATGTGAAGAAAGGTGGTAATGTATTCTCACTTGATCAGTACTATGGTGCTGCGACTGGTGTTTATGCTGAATCAGCTGCACTTAATGATAAAGGAAACCCATCTCGTAATTCAATTGCTGATGGTGGTGGAATTATTATGCCAGGTGTAAAAGCAGATGGAACTCCGAATGATATCCGTGTTGAAAATGAATATGGTACGTATGGTTATGCTTATAACCCAGCTGCTGCATTCGTTTATGATGCGACTTTCGTTAAATTACGTGAGGCTAACATGACTTACTCTTTACCAAAATCAATCGTTGCTAAATTAGGTGGCGTGAAAGGTGTAGATGTGTCTGTTTTCGGACGTAACTTATGGATCATTCAGAAATATGTGCCTTATGCAGATCCTGAAGAAAACTTATCTTCTGGTAATGTTCAAGGAAATCAGTCAGGTGCATATCCAACAACAAGATCCATTGGATTTAACGTTAAATTGTTATTTTAATCATCCTAAATTTATATAAAGATGAAAAATATGTTAAAAGTTTTTGTACCGCTGTTGCTATTGTTCTCGGCTTGTACAGAAGATATCTCTCAATTAAATATCGAGACTAAAAGGCCAGCAGCTGTTCCAGCTCCTACCTTGTTCTCGAATGCTACGAGAACCCTTGCTGGTTCTTTAGCGTCCGCTAGTGTGAACACGAACGTGTTCCGTTTTACAGTTAGCCACTGGGCTATGGCTGTATACCAAGATGAAGCGCAATATGACTTCAATACACGTGCTATCCCTCAAGGATGGTGGACTACGATGTACCGTGATGTGTTAGCAGATTATGCTGAATCAGCAAAGTTAATCAACGCGGATGCTACGTTAACTGCTGGCGAGAAAGCGAATAAATTAGCGATCATCGATATCATGCAAGTGTATACGTATTCTATCTTAGTGAATACTTTCGGAAATGTTCCTTATACAGAAGCATTACAACCGACTAATTTATTCCCTAAGTATGATGATGCGAAAACGGTTCATGCTGATTTATTGGCTCGTTTGAATTCAGATATCACTAAATTAAATACATCAGCTGTAGGTTTTGCTTCAGGTGAAGATTTAGTTTACAAAGGATCTGTTTCTAACTGGTTGAAATTTGCTAACACATTGCGTATGAAGTTAGGAATGATTGTTGCTGACGAAAATGCAGCTACTGCAAAATCTGCAGTGGAGGCATCTGATGCTGGAGCTATCTCAGCTTCTGCAAACAATGGTTTGTTTACTTACCAATCAGCATCTCCTAACCAAAACCCTATCTATGTTGATATCGTAACAGGTGGTCGTCAAGATTACATCGCTGCGAAAGACTTAATGGATAAGTTATTAGGATGGAATGACCCGCGTACAGCTTTGTATTTCTCTAAAAATAACGCTGGTGCTTATGCTGGTGGTATCGTAGGAAAAGCAAATACATTCGTTGATTTCTCACGTGCTGGTGCTAAAGTGATCGCACCTGCTGATCCTTACGTATTTGCTGACGTAGTAGAAACTGAATTCTTGCGCGCTGAAGCTGTTGAACGTGGTTATACAGTAGCTGGTACTGCTGAATCTCACTACAACAAAGCGATTACTGCTTCTATCTTGTATTGGGGTGGAACGCAAGCGGACGCTGATGCTTATTTAGCTCAAGCTGCTGTTGCTTATTCAACTGCTGCTGGAAATTGGAAAGAAAAGATTGCAACTCAGAAATGGATTGCTCTTTATAACCGTCCTTACGAAGGTTGGACAGAGATACGTCGTTTAGACTTCCCTAAAATAGCTACTCCAGTAAATGCTAAGTCTGGATTCCCTACTCGTTTCTCATACCCAGCTAACGAGCAAACTTTAAATGGAACTAACTATACTTCGGCTGCTTCGGCAATCGGTGGTGATGTGGTAACTACGAAGTTATTCTGGGATAAAAACTAATTTTAGTTTTTTGATCGAATTTAAAAGGGCGACCCGCAAGGGTCGCCCTTTTTTATACGCTGCAAAATTTGAACTTTGCTCTTTGAACTTTGCTCTTTGTAAAGCTTACCAAATCTTAATTCGATCTTCCGGCTTCTTATACAGCTTATCACCTGCTTTCACACCGAAAGCCGTGTACCAAGCGTCCATATTCACTGGAGCACCGATGGTACGGTATTGGTTAGGCGAATGAGGATCTGTTAATACTTGTTGAGCCTCTGTTTCAGGAAGAGATGATCCTCTCCAAACTTGAGCCCAAGCCAAGAAGAAACGTTGGTCTGGTGAGAAGCCATCTATTTTCTTCGTTGACTTTCCTTGCTTCGTCATTTTGAAAGCTTCAAAAGCCATATTCAAACCACCTAAATCACCGATGTTTTCGCCCATCGTTAATTTACCATTGACGTGGATAGTGTCTTGAACCGTATAGCCATCAAATTGCTTTCCTAAAAGCTCTGTTCTAGCTTTGAATTTAGCTAAATCGTCTTTTGTCCACCAGTTACGTAACGTACCGTCTTTGTCGTATTGGCTACCCGAATCGTCAAATCCGTGTGACATTTCGTGTCCAATAACTGCTCCGATACCACCATAGTTGATCGCGTCATCTGCATCAGCTGCGAAGAATGGGAATTGTAAGATACCTGCAGGGAAAACGATTTCGTTCATCACAGGGCTGTAATAAGCATTTACCGTTGGAGGCGTCATACCCCATTTACTTCTGTCTATTGGTTTGCCTAATTGTGCTAAGTTCTCTTGGAAGCCCCAAGCACCAGCGCGGCGAATGTTTCCGTAGTATTCAGTGGCTGAGATTTCTAAACCATCGTAGTTTTTCCATTTGTCAGGATATCCGATTTTAGGAGTGAAGGCGTTTAATTTTGCCAAAGCTTTTTCTTTCGTCTCCGCGCTCATCCAATCTAATTTATTGATGCGAACAGCGAATGCTTTACGTAGGTTAGCTACTAATTCAATCATTCGTGCTTTTGCTTCTGGCTTGAAGAATCTAGCTACATATAATTGTCCCAATAATTCACCTAACGTGCCATCTGTCATGGCTGACATGCGTTGCCATCTTGGGGCTTGCACTTTTTGGCCTGATAATACTTGAGAATACGCAAAGCTAGCTTTCACGAATGGAGAACTTAAATAGCCTGCGCTGCTGCGTAAAACATTCCAAGTCAAATACGTTTTCCACGTATCTACAGGCGTTTCAATTAACATTTTGTTAACTGTTTCGAAGAATTTAGGAGCACCTACTAAGATGGAATCAGGAGCTGATGTACCAAAGTCTTGGAAAGTCAACGCCCAGTTAAATGCTGGTGTCTTTTGATTGAAATCTGCGAAAGCATACTTATTATACGTTTTGTATGGATCACGCATTTCTACACGAGCCATTTGAGCCTCGGCTAATTTTTTCTCTAATTGGAAAACTGTTTCTGCGTTAGCTTTCGCTTGTGCCTCTGGTGTTCCTGTTAAAGTAAATAGCGTCGCCACGTATTTTTTAAATGCCTCTTGAATCTTCACGCTACGTGAATCATTCTTTAAATAATAATCGCGATCAGGAAGGGAAGTTCCACCTTGACCTAATTGAGGCACCATTTTCTCTACATTTTTGCGGTCTTGACCGATGTAGAAACCGAATAAAGGGGATGCTGTACCTGATGAACGTAAACGCGCAATTTCAGTCACGATTTGAGACTTGAACTGCAATCCAGCAATGTGTTGTAAATCGGCTTGAATAGGAGTGAATCCTAGTCTTTCGATTGCTAAGCTATCCATAGCGGCAGCATAGAAATCCGCGACTCTTTTTTCGATTGAACCAGCGGCAGCTTTCGTGTCTTTGGTCTCATCTAAAATTGTTTTAATCGCATTGATATTAAAATCACGCAATTGATTAAAGGCACCCCAGCGTGTTTCTTTAGCTGGAATTGGATTTTTCTTTACCCAAGGACCGTTGGAATATTCCACGAAGTCGTCTCCCGCTTTTACGCTAAGATTCATATTATCGCGATCAATAAATTTTCCCGGTTTTTCTTGCGCATAAAGGCTGCTTGCTGTTAAAACAGTGCAGGCAAGGACGAGTTGTAAGTAATTATTTTTCATTTGAAAAAGGTTGATGTGACATTAAATTAATTAATTTAATGTATCTAAACTACCGATATGAAGAAATTGTTAAAATTCTTGACCTGCTTTTTGGTTTTAGGCTTCTCTGTCAATGCCCAAAAGCCCATGTCACATGAGATAATGATCAAGCTTAAAAAAGTGGGAGCCCCCAAGATTTCGCCGGATGGACGCTTCGTCATTTATTCTCGCATGGAGACATCCTATAATTTAGACGAACAAACTTCCGACCTGTGGATTGCCTCTGCAGATGGTTCTTCTGAACCTCGTAAACTGACAAATTCAAAAGGAGGAGAGGATAATTACCAATGGTCAACCGCCTCAGACAAGATTTATTTCATCGCAAAACGCGATGGCGACGAAGCAGCGCAACTATATGTATTGCCTTTAGCCGGAGGTGAATCCCAACGACTAACTTCTCTTTCTACCGGAGTGAGTGATGTTAAATTCTCAGCGGATGGTTCACGAATTATTTTCTCCAGCCGCGTTTTTCCTACGGCTTTCACCGATTCAGCTAGCAAGAAATTAGCGGATGAAAAGAAAAAAATCAAAACCAAAGCCCGCGTCTACCAATCCTTCCCCGTGCGTTATTGGGACGCTTGGTTAGATGAAAAACAAGGCCATATATTTACAATGGATCTAAAGTTAGGTTCAAAGCCGGTGAATTTAATGGCAAATGTTTCACTCGTGAATTCCCCCGGATTTCGATTAGGTGGCTTTAATTTTGGTCCAGATGGCAAATCTGTCGTATTTGTGGCCACCACAGAATACAATACAACTGCCTATCAATCCGCGAAATCGAATATATATACGGTTAGTATAGCTGGAGGTAAAGAATCTGTTCTTGTCAATGATGAGACTGATTATTCAACTGTAGAATTCACGGAGGATGGTAAATACCTACTTGCGACTGGATCTTCGATTGGAAATAAAATCTATTACTTGAATCGCATGTATCGTTTTGATGCGTCGTCTACGTCTGCCAAAAAAGAACTAGCCGCCACCCTAGATCGTCCCATCAATGATATGGAGATCTCAGGATCATCTATTTATGCTAGTATTGAAGATCAAGGGGTAGATCGTATCGTGGAACTTTCTATAGCCGATGGTTCTGTAAAACCTGTTTTAGGATCGGAATCTGGATCCTATACAGGACTAAGTCTTTCTTCCAAGCCATCCGTTTTTGCCTATCAATACCAAAATGTGGCATCTCCGCCAGAAGTGTGGGTATCAACTAATGGTGCTATAAAAGCAATATCAAAGGCAAATGACGCAGTCTTAGCAGGTTTAGATTTACCAAAGCCGGAAGTGATTTGGACGAAGTCATCCAGGGGAAAAAATATCCGCTCGGTCGTATTGAAACCAACTGGTTTCGATGCCTCGAAGAAGTATCCACTCTTTGTTTTAATGCACGGAGGGCCAGCAAGTTCGTTTAAGGATGTGTTCGGGTACCGTTGGAATCCCTATATTTTGGGCTCCGCAGGCTATGTTTTAGTGATGACGGATTACACGGGTTCGGTGGGTTATGGCGAGAAATTTGCACAAGATATTCAGTTTGATCCCTTCAAAGGACCAGGCCAAGAAATCCAAGAAGCCGCTGCAGACGCCATCAAACGATTCTCCTATATCGATGGAAGTAAGCAAGCTGCCGGAGGTGCGTCATACGGAGGACACCTAGCGAATTGGATGCAGGCGACGACCTTACATTATAAATGTTTAATTGCACATGCTGGTTTAGTTAACTCGGAGGCGCAATGGGGTACTTCAGATGTGATTTGGGGTAGAGAATTAATGAATGGTGGAGCTCCTTGGGTTCCGACTAAAACATGGAAGGAACAAAATCCGATGCGATTCGCTGCAAACTTTAAAACCCCTATGTTGTTGACTGTAGGGGAGAATGATTTCCGTGTTCCTATTAATAATACCTTAGAAAACTGGAGCATTCACCAACGTTTACAAATTCCAAGTAAACTAATTGTCTTCCCAGGCGAGAACCATTGGATCCTAAATCCAGATAATTCGAAGTTCCATTATTCAGAAATTCAGGGTTGGTTAGCGACCTATCTAAAATAGTCACTAGTCGCTAGTCGCTAGTCAAAAGTGATTGAGTCTAAAATTAGTGACTCTCAAACTCCCGACTAGTGACTAGCGACTCCCGACTAGTGACTAGCGACTACAGTCTAACCATTTCCCCCGTCCTCACCGACTCATCGCAAGCAAAGGCAATGCGCAAACTATTTACGGCATCTTCTACGTGATCAGTTAAATCGATGTTTTCATTTATGGCTTGGAGGAAATATGCTTGTTCGCGATCGCAAAGACCTTGGTGATC
>CAIVPV010000357.1 GCA_903907915.1 uncultured Cytophagaceae bacterium | reverse complement strand
TTGATTGAGCTAATTCTACTTCATAGGAAACGTTACCGTAGAGGATTTTGGGAAAGAGAAATAAGATGAAGTTTTGGACAAAAAAACCACCACCACAAATCCCAAAAAACCGAGTCTCATTAAAAATCACGTTCGAAGGGATACCTAATATCGCATAATTATGTGCGTAAATCGTAAGCATATGCCCTAAACTATTCCCGGCAATCACTAATTGTAGGAAGATCAACGAGAAAATCCACTTCTGTATTAATCGATGATTAGAGGGTAATTCGCCATATTTCTTCATCAATTGCCGTTTATTCCAAAGGAAATAAATGATAGAGGCTAGACAATACAGCATCAAATGCACGGAGCGACCTTCTAATATCTGCTCAAAAGTCACCCATTGGAAGTTCAAATTATAATCTTCCGTAATATTTACAATCTCGTGCGCCATCGCCGTTTTCGTTGCTAGCGGCAAAGTCGTGAAGGGTAATGTGGCAAAAAAGGTAATTACGGCGGGCAACAAATGCAGCAAATCGCTTAGGTAGAGTTTTTTATCCTCAGAAACGGTGTTTTTGACATAAAAAAACAAGGATGGCCCCAGCATAAACGATAGGGGTAAAAAATGCACGAAACAAATACCCTCCCAAAACTCAATTTTAGAGTAGTGCAAGCCGAAATAAACCATCAATACGGAATTGCAGCACAAGAAAAACAGGGCTAAAAATGTATTGGATCTATTCAATGAACTAAGGTAGTACAAGAGAATAAAGGAGGTAAATATGCCGAATAGTGGTGCTAGTATTGCCAAAATATGATTTTAATCAGTTACAAGGTAGTCAAAAATCTAAGTATATTACAAATATGAATAAGGTTTACGTTTCGGCTTTTGATGCCCTTTCCGATGTCACATCGGGTTCTTCTATGTTATTCGGTGGGTTTGGTTTAACTGGAATTCCTGAAAATGCCATTGATGCATTGCTAGCAAAAGGTACCGCAGATATCGATTGCATTTCGAATGAAGCTGGAATCGAAGGTTTTGGGCTCGCTAAATTAATTTCTTCGCGCGCCATAAAAATGCTCACTTGTTCCTTTATTGGGGAAAACCATCTGCTTGAAGATTTAATTATTGAAGGTCATTTAAAAGTCGAGCTCGTTCCCCAGGGAACCTTAGCTGAGAGAATTCGCAGCGGTGGAGCGGGGATTCCTGCATTTTACACACCCGCAGGAGTGGGGACTGAAGTGGGCGAAGGTAAGGAAATAAGAGTTTTTAAGGGCAAAAAATACCTCCTAGAAACGGCGATCACAGCAGATTTTGCCTTCATCAAAGCCTGGAAAGGGGACACAGAAGGAAACCTGATTTATAAAGGAACCTCTCGAAACTTTAATCCCGTTATGGCGCCTGCAGGTAAAATAACCATCGCGGAAGTCGAAGAATTAGTTCCAGCCGGCGCCCTAGATCCGAATGAGATCCATACTCCGGGAATTTACGTTCAGCGTATCTTCGAAGGAAAAAATTACATCAAACCCATTGAAAAATTCCCATCATTAGAACATTCGGAAGATGAGCAAAAAGAAATTATAGCCAGAAGGCTCGCGAAGGAAATCAAAGATGGGGACTATGTAAATCTAGGAATTGGGATTCCCACCCGTGTTTCGAATCATATTCCGCATGGAATGAAAGTAATTTTACAATCGGAAAATGGTTTATTAGGTATTGGGCCAATAGCGGCAGCTGGAGAGGAAGATCCTGACCTGATTAATGCGAGTAAACGGCCGATTACTGTTTTACCCGGCGGCTCCTTTTTTAGTTCTGCGGAAAGTTTCGCGATGATTCGAGGGGATCATGTGGACGTAACCATTCTAGGTGGAATGGAAGTCTCAGAACATGGCGACTTAGCCAATTGGAAAGTACCCGGTAAAATGGTCAAAGGAATGGGTGGAGCAATGGATCTAGTCGCTTCCGCAGATAAAGTTATCGTGGCGATGCTGCATCTATCCTCTGATGGGAAATCGAAGTTAGTGGCTAGATGTGATTTGCCCTTAACTGGTGAAAGATGCGTGACCCGGGTTATCACTAATTTAGCCGTTTTAGATATAAACCCCGAAGGCGGCTTTGTATTAAAGGAGCGCGCCCGCGGGGTTTCAATTGAACAGATAAAAGCAGCCACAGCGGGACGATTGATCATCCCTGACGTGGTTCCTGAATTTTAGATTTTATAGTATTGCTCCCAACCTTTTCTTGGTTGCGCACCTACTAATAGAGAATTAGCTAACGAATTATTGGTGATTTTTTTCGTCTTGCGATCGAATAATAATTTCGTATTTAATTTTTGTGCCATAACTCCCAAAGTAAATACTTGGCTTAATGGACCAGCAATTTCGAACGGTGAACGTGTCTTCTCTTGACCCATACATGCCTTTAAGAAATTCGCGTAGTGATTTGAAGGGCTCTTAGGTACCTCAGGTAACTTAAGGTCCTTCGCTGCTTCTCCTATTATAGAAAGCGTACTTCCGTGAGATCCACCTTTGAAGGTTAAATCCTTACCATAAATGATTTTTCCCGGATTTAATTTAGCCGGTTGAATTTTTCCATTGCTAGCCGGTGGAATGTTCGGGTCTAATTCATTCGTTCCATAATTTGCAGGAACTGGCGGAATATTATTCACCCCGTCATACCAAGTGATATCCATCGCTGGCATATTCTTCCGCTCTGGAAATTTAAATAGAATGGTAGATGACATCGGGTAGAAGAAATTGTTATGTCCTTCCGCCTTTACCATATTGACTTCAGTAGGTAATCCTAGTTCTAAAAACTCATGAGCAGTATCCATGATATGTGCCCCCCAGTCTCCTAGGGCGCCTAAACCATAGTCAAACCAGCAACGCCATTGCCCATTGACAAAATCTTTTTGATACTCGTGTGGCTGAACCACCCCTTGCCAAATATCCCAGTCTAAAGAAGAAGG
>CAIVPV010000356.1 GCA_903907915.1 uncultured Cytophagaceae bacterium | reverse complement strand
CTAGTCGCTAGTCACTAGTCGCTAGTCGCTAGTCGAGAGTCAAAGAGGGTAAATGTAATTTAGAAATAAGGAAGAAATTCCAAAGACTAGTGACTAGCGACTAGTGACTATTTTTTTCAAAAAGAACTTTGCTCCTTTATTAAAAAAAGCTAAATTTGCATCCCTATTAATTGGTTTCGTGGCCGAGTGGCTAGGCAGAGGTCTGCAAAACCTTCTACAGCGGTTCGAATCCGCTCGAAACCTCCAAAAACCTTCCAAACTGGAAGGTTTTTTTATGTCCATACCATAGATACAATTTTATCTAAAAATTATTCTATTTTATTCTAAAGGCTTATTTTGAAAAATTCTAAATAATAATTTGAATTAAAAAAATACAAAAAATGAATAGACATTTAATTGTTTCATAAAAAATCGAATTGTAATTTTGCCCACTGAATTAATATGAGAAAATCTATATTTATGTATTGCAAAAAATTAACTCTCGTTAAGTTTCTATTTTCCTTCCTAATCTTACTGGCTACTACGACAGCGATGTTTGCACAAGATGCAGCAGAAGGTGAAACATTATTTAAAAACAATTGCGCGGCTTGTCACGCATCCACTGACGAAATATTGGTAGGTCCTGGTCTAAAGGGAATCAGCGAACGTCGTCCGATCGAATGGATCGTTAAATGGGTACACAATCCTCAAGCAGTTATCGCTTCAGGTGACAAGTATGCAAATGACTTGTACAATAAGTTCAATAAGGCGGCTATGACCCCTTATCCGAACTTCTCAGAAGCTCAAATCAAAGGAATTGTTGCTTATATCGATGCTTCTAATGCAGCTCCTGCCGCTCCGGCAGCGGGTGCGGCTCCAGCTACGGGTGCAGCAGCTCCGGCAGCTCAGTCCTCTGGAGGGATGATGGAAGTGCTTTTAGTAGGATTGTTAATCATCATGGTAATCGTATTAATCGCTTTATTATCGATCGTTAACTCCCTTAGTAAATTAGCGAAAGCGGAGCAAGAAGGTGGCAAACCATTTTTCGAAAGAGTGGCAGAGAACGCAAAATCGTTAGCTGCTAATTCGGCAGTAAAGACGGGTATACTTGTTTTGGCCCTATTATTAGGCGGTAAAGCAACGATCGATGCAGCTTACGGTATAGGTATCCACCAAGGATATGCGCCGGAGCAGCCCATTCAGTTTTCTCACAAACTTCACGCAGGTCAATACCAAATCAACTGTAATTATTGCCACACAGGTGTTTATGCTGGAAAAGGCGCGAATATTCCTTCGGCAA
Organism: uncultured Cytophagaceae bacterium; assembly: GCA_903907915.1. GTDB lineage: Bacteria > Bacteroidota > Bacteroidia > Cytophagales > Spirosomataceae > Aquirufa. Next base: position 1,650 of record CAIVPV010000356.1, on the reverse strand, counting down.
ACATTTGTATGAACTGCCACAACGCGATCAAACGTGAGTCACCAGAAATTCAAAAAATCTACAAAGCTTTAGAAAAAGACGAGCCTATTCAATGGGTACGTGTACATAACTTACCTGATTTGGCCTACTTCAACCACTCACAACACACCAATGTAGGTGGTTTAGAGTGTAAGAACTGCCACGGAGAAATCGAAAAAATGGAAGTAGTAGAGCAACGTTCTTCATTAACTATGGGCTGGTGTATCGATTGTCACCGTCAAACGGACGTGAATGCAAAAGGCAACGCTTACTATGATAAATTAGTGGAGGTTCACAATAAGGATAGCAAAACTCCTTTGAAAGTTCAAAACATCGGTGGCCTAGAGTGCTCTAAGTGTCACTATTAATAGAAATTAAATAGATTTAATTTTAGTCTGAATAAGAAAGATTATATGGAAAATTCGAACAAGAGGTATTGGAAAGGGATTGAGGAGTTAACCAATGAGCCATCGTTTGTCAAAAATATCCACAATGAGTTTGGCAATATGCCATCTGAATCGGATGCGAAAGGAGATTCTTTAGTAGATGGTGCGGGCACGCATCGTCGTGATTTTCTAAAGACGCTAGGTTTTGGGGTAGCCGCTGTTTCTTTAGCAGCTTGTGAGTCTCCAGTAAAAAATGCGATTCCTTACTTAAATAAGCCGGAAGATGTAGAACCTACGATCGCAAACTGGTACGCATCTACTTATACAGACGGAGGCGACTATGCATCTATCTTAGTAAAGACGCGCGAAGGTCGTCCGATCAAAATCGAAGGAAACAAATCATCGTCTATTTCGAAGGGAGTACTTTCGGGTCGTGCGCATGCCTCTGTTTTGAGTCTATATGATAACGAGAAATTAAAAGGTCCTCAGGCTGCTGGAAAAGCAACTGATTGGAATCAATTAGATAAAGCATTTACTGCAAAATTAGCTGAGGTGGCTGCCAAAGGTGGTCAAATCCGCATCGTCTCTAACACGATTCTTTCTCCTACTACGAAGAAAGTGATTGCAGACTTCGCGGCGAAATACCCTACAACACAACACATTACCTATGACGCAAACCCCGCTTATGGTTTAACACAAGCACATGGTGGCGTTTTACCTAACATTGATTTCAGCCAAGCAAAAACAATCGTTTCTCTGGGCGCTGATTTCTTAGGTTCATGGATTGCTCCTACCGAGTTTGCGGCACAATGGGCGATCACTCGCCGTGTTAGTTCTGAAAAAGGGGGTAAAAAAGATATGTCTCGTCATTACCAATTTGAGACTATCCTTTCTAACACAGGTGCTAACGCAGATTACCGTGCCTCTTACAAGCCATCTCAAGAAGGTTTAGTAGCCGTTGCCTTATACAATGCAGTGGCTAAATTAACTGGAGCAGCTAGCATCGCTGGTGCATCCGTAAAAGTAGATCACTTAGAGAAAGCAGCGAAGGATTTAGTAGCTTCTAAAGGAGCTTCGATCATCGTAGCTGGTTCGAATGACCCAGAGGTTCAAAAAATTGTTGCTGCTACTAACGCTTTAGTAGGCGCTTATGGCACGACTATCAATACAGGCTTAGCCGTAAATTACCGTCAAGGTAACGACATGGCGATGGCTAATTTCATTAAAGAAGCTAGCGCTGGTACGG
>CAIVPV010000355.1 GCA_903907915.1 uncultured Cytophagaceae bacterium | reverse complement strand
CTACGGAGTTCCAAAAAATGGCCAACAACTACCTCGAAATGCCTCATTTCTACCTAGATGAAACGAGTGCAGATACGACGATTGCGCGCATCGAAAAAACACTTGCGAGCTATGATGTGGTATTGATGGGCATTCACAGTATTTCGATTCGTCCGGCTAATAATTACAGTTTGAAGCCAGCGATTAAGACGTTGGTGAATCGTTTTGCCACGCCCAAAACGGTGGCAATTCACTTTGCAAACGTGAATACATTGACTCAATTTGATAGTTTAAAGAATGCCGGAGCCTTAATGACGGCTTATCAAGATGGTATTTCCCAACAGGAAGCGGCAGCGGAGATTGTGTTCGGTGCGATTCCGGTGACGGGGAAATTACCCGTTAGTTTGAATTCGTCTTATAAGCAGGGGATGGGATTGACCACGACTTCGCTAGCAAGATTACAGTATAATCTACTTCCAGAGGCCGTGGGGATTTCATCTGCGTATTTGAATGCAAAGGTGGATTCAATGGCGAATTTAGCCATTGCGGTTAAGGGTGCTCCAGGAGTGGTGGTGTTGATTGCTAAAGAGGGAAAGGTCATCTACCACAAAGCTTTTGGCAACCAAATCTATGAAACGACGGTTCCTTTAAAGACATCTGATATCTTCGATTTGGCCTCTATTACTAAGATTTCTACCTCCATTCCTGCGCTAATGAAATGGCAAGACGAGGGGAAATTCTCGGTAAAAACTACGATTGGACAATTGGTTCCGTCCTTCGCAAAATCGAATAAATCCGGACTTTTATATGAAGATGTATTAACCCATCAATCCCGCTTGAAAGCCTGGATTCCCTTCTGGATGGACTATGTGGATAGCACGGACATGATTTTCCACAGCAAGAAATTCCAAGAAAAATTCACGAAAGACGATGTGAAATACAAATATGTAGAGCGTTTCTTAAGCCCAGCCTCTGGGGAAGCACGTTTGAAGAAAAATATCAAGGATGAAAAGGCGATGTGGAAAGAATTCGTGGATATCACGAAAGATGTGACGCGTTGGAAGCCATTCACCCTTTCTTATGCACAATCAGAGGAATATCCGACGTCGGTAGCACCTAATTTATACGCGCACAAAACGATGAAAGATCGGATTATGGAGGCGATTAAGGAGAGCCCATTACGCGAGAAAAAGGAATATGTGTATTCGGATTTATCCTATTATTTATTGCCATCCGAATCGCCGCGTATGACTGGAAAGCCTTGGACGGACTTTTTAGCAGATTCGTTTTACAAACCTTTAGGAGCATCTACTTTAGTTTACCAAGCAGAGAAACATTTCCCATTAGCGCGTATCGTGCCATCGGAATATGACTCCCTCTTCAGAAAGACCTTGATTCACGGAAAGGTGCACGATGAGGGGGCGGCCTTATTAGATGGTATTTCGGGTCACGCAGGTCTTTTCGGTAATGCGAATGACTTAGCGAAACTGATGCAGATGTACCTCCAAAAAGGCTATTATGGTGGCCAGCAATTCATTCAAGAATCGACCATCAAACAATGGACATCTTATCCGTTTAGCGTAGCAGAAAATGCACGTCGTGGCGTCGGTTTTGATAAAGTAGATCGCAACAAGTCAGGCATTTCTGCGGCGGCATCTGCGAGTCCGGAGAGCTTTGGGCATTCGGGTTTCACCGGAACCTATACCTGGATCGATCCATCGTCTGATTTAGTCTATGTGTTTTTATCTAACCGGGTATATCCGACGCGGAATAATTCCAAAATTTCGGATATGAACATTCGTACCGGAATCAATGAGGTGATTTACCAAGCGATTAAAAAAGGTAATTAATATGCGTATACTTATCACGGGGGGATCGGGTTTTGTGGG
>CAIVPV010000354.1 GCA_903907915.1 uncultured Cytophagaceae bacterium | reverse complement strand
GATTGATTCACCGAATCATAGAAAGCAGCCGCTTCCAAAGGACTCGAAGTTAAAGGCCCTTGTTTTTTGAACGTATAATCAACAAAGTTTTTCACCCCCAAAGCCACATTATACGATTGACCTTTCGTAATCGCCTGGGCATTCATATTCACAAATACATGGTCTGATAAATTCTTACCCACTCCTTGTAGGTCAAGGCGCGAATCGATTCCGAGCGCGCGCAATTCAGATGCATCACCGATGCCGGATAGCTGAAGAATTTGAGGGCTTTGAAACGCCCCTGCGGATAAAATCACTTCAAAAGCTTCGAATTCGATGGCCTTTTTCGAGCCCAATTTAAATCCTTTCAAACCCGTTACTTTCTCTCCTTGCAGTACCAATGTAGCCACTTGAAAAGAGGTTTGAATATGTAAATTTTTTCTGGAAAGCGCTGGTTGAATGAAAGCCTTTGCGCCAGACGCGCGTTCTCCATCCTGAATATTAAACTGAAATAATCCGGCTCCCACCTGCTTCGCTCCATTAAAATCTGGATTCGCAGGAATTCCCACCGTTCCACATCCTTGAATAAATGCATCACCAAAAATAGTCAAATGCCTATTTTTAGCCACTCGGTGTAAACCACCGGAGCCGTGGTATTCGTTTTGGAAATCTTCATTATCCTCCGACTTCTTAAAATAGGGTAATACATCCTGATAAGACCAACCTTGACAACCCCAGGCTGCCCATTGATCATAATCCGCCTTATTACCCCGAATGTAGGCCATGCAATTTATCGCCGAACTCCCTCCTACGGTTTTACCTCGTGGCTGATAAAGGCGACGATCACCCAAATGCGGCTGTGGTTCCGTATAAAAATTCCAGTTTAAATAGGTGTGATTCAGCAAGGAATAAGCCGACGGCATGCTGATGCGCGGATCCCTAAAATCTCCACCGGCCTCAATTAAAAGCACTTGATTCAACGGATTTTCGGACAATCGATGGGCTAAAACACAGCCCGCCGTACCGGCACCTACGATGATGTAATCAAATTTCATATTCTGGTAACAATTTTCTCTTTGAATATCCCTATTTTTGACCAATAAATAACATATCGTGAGCAATTTTTCTGTGTACTTTTTATTAGGCCTGGAGCATATCTTGAACTGGGCGGCTCTGGATCATTTGTTATTCCTACTTTCGCTGACCTGTGTTTACGTTTATTCTGATTATAAAAAAGTCCTTTGGCTGATCACAGCCTTTACCATAGGGCATTCCATCACCTTAGCTTTAGCCACTTTGCACATCATTGAGGTGAATAAAACCTGGGTAGAATTTTTAATCCCTTGTACGATTCTTCTTTCAGCCATCTATAATCTGACTAAAGCGAAGAAACGCTATAAATATGGAGTGGTTGCGTTTTTTGGATTAATTCACGGACTGGGATTTTCGAATTATTTACAAAGTTTATTAGGCGCTGAAAGCTCCCTTTTTACCCCATTACTAGGCTTTAATCTAGGATTAGAACTAGGCCAAATCTGTGTAGTCGCTATCGTTTTATTAGCTTCATTTATTTCGTTTTATGTATTCCATTGGAAGCAAAAATCTTATATTAAAATACTATCAGGCATCACCATCGGCCTTGTTTTGCCCATGATCCTTGAGCGCTGGCCATAAAAAAAGCCTCGATTTTCATCGAGGCCCTTTCTGAAATTACAATTTTTAGAAGTCTTCACTTAAAGAGAATGACATGGAATCCTTGTCAGACATAACACCTGACTTCTGGTATTCAGCCACCCGCTTCTCGAAGAAATTAGTCTTGCCTTGAAGCGAGATCATTTCCATAAAGTCAAATGGATTCGTTGCATTATAGTGCTTCTTGCATCCCAAGGAAACTAATAAACGATCCGCAACGAAATCAATGTATTGACACATCATTTCGGCATTCATACCGATCAAAGATACCGGAAGAGCCACAGTTACGAATTCTTTTTCAATCTCGACTGCATCTAGGATAATCTCGTAGATACGCTCTTGTGGTAATTGATTCTTAATGTGGTCTGTATATAATAAACAAGCAAAATCACAGTGTAATCCTTCGTCACGCGAAATCAATTCGTTCGAGAACGAAAGACCTGGCATTAAACCACGCTTCTTTAACCAGAAAATAGAACAGAAAGATCCAGAGAAGAAAATACCTTCCACCGCAGCGAAAGAAATCAAACGCTCTACGAAATTATCTGATTCAATCCATTTCAAAGCCCAATCCGCCTTTTTCTTCACGCAATCGATCGTCTCGATAGCGCGTAAAAGGTGATCTTTTTCTTTCGGATCATTGATATAGGTATCGATTAAAAGAGAATAGGTTTCTGAGTGAATGTTTTCCATCATGATTTGGAAACCATAGAAACATTTCGCCTCCGCATATTGTACTTCTTTCAAAAAGTTATTTGCTAAATTTTCATTAACGATGCCATCCGAAGCCGCGAAAAAAGCAAGGACATGGGAGACGAAATGACGTTCACCATCATTCATCTTTTTCCAGTCTGCTAAATCTTGCGATAAATCGATCTCTTCCGCCGTCCAAAAGGACGCCTCAGCCTTCTTATAATATTGCCAAATATCATCGTGCTTAATGGGAAAAAGCACAAAACGGTTGGGATCCTCAACCAATAAGGGTTCTAAAACTTTCGTTGACATATGAATTTTAATTGAACTCGAAATTAAGAAATTCTAACTGATATACAAGACTAATAATGGGGCAAAATTGTTTTAAATTTTAAAAGAAAAATCCGCCGATTTGGACAACAAGAGCAGAGCCATAGGGTGAGCGCCCTGAGGTATAGTTTAGGTCATACAACACCGAAAAATTGATGCCGATTTTAGAGCCTAAACCCACCCCGACTAAAACGGGATTGGAATAATTTATCCCTGTATTGTCTGAAAGATTGGTATAGTTTTCTATTTGACCTGTCAAATAGGCCTGACCGATAACCTGGTTTAGTGCGGGAACTTGTTGGCGAATGAAGATTTTTTGGCCTAAAAGATTACTCGAATAGGTTCCTAAAGATCCATAAGTCGCCGAATAATACTGATAAGTCAAACCCACACCCAAGATGGACGTATTCGTGAGCGAATAGCCGACCATGGGGGAAACCCCGATACTGGTCGGATTCCCAAAACTCAGACCACTGATACCACCCCCAAAATTCAATCGTTGACGAAAGGGTAGATTTCGAACATCTACTTCTACGTCCAAATCCTCCTCTGCGCCCTCCTCTTTAATGACTACCGGTTCTTGCGCGAAGACCTCTGAAACTCCTACAAAAGTGAGGAGGGAAAAGAATAAAATCAGTTTTTTCATTTGGCTTAAATTAATTACCAAAATTAAAGGATATTTTTGTAAAATGAATACCCCTCAGTCTAAGCATAACATCGAAAATTGTGATCCGAAAACGCACATCATCATCAAAGGTGCGCGCGTTCACAATCTGAAAAATGTAGATGTGGCGATTCCGCGCAATAAACTCGTGGTTATTACGGGTCTATCCGGTTCTGGGAAATCTTCCTTAGCCTTTGATACCTTGTTTGCAGAAGGCCAAAGAATGTACGTCGAAAGTCTAAATAGCTACGCCCGCCAGTTTTTGGGTCGCATGGAAAAGCCGGCCGTCGATTATATCAAGGGAGTTTCTCCAGCCATCGCCATCGAACAAAAGGTTAACACCAAGAATCCGCGTTCGACAGTAGGCACCACAACAGAGATTTATGATTATTTAAAATTATTATTTGCCCGCATCGGCCGCACCATTTCACCCGTTTCTGGTCAGGAGGTTCGCAAAGATTCGGTTTCACATATAGTCGATTTTATCGCCAAAGAAGAAGGTAAAAAAGTCCTTATTCTAGCACCACTCGTACACCACGAGGATCGCAGCCTAGAAAACGAGTGTCAACTACTCATTCAAAAAGGCTATTCCCGTTTAAAATTCCAGGAGGAAATAATTGCCTTAGAAGAACTCGTAGAGGATCCCAGTCATCTTCAAAAACTAGCCAAAAAACCTTCCGAGATTGCCATTTTAATCGACCGTTTAGTGTCGAAAAAAGACGATGAGGAAACGCAATTTCGCGTGGGGGATTCCGTCCAAACGGCTTATTTCGAAGGAGAAGGCGTTTGCTGGATCGAAATCGAAGGAAAAAAGCGCAATGTGTTTTCGAATAAATTCGAACTAGATGGGATCGTCTTTGAGGAGCCGAGTTTAAATCTGTTCTCCTTCAATAATCCCTACGGAGCTTGCCGAAATTGTGAAGGTTATGGTAAAGTATTAGGCTTAGATCCCGATTTGGTTTTCCCAGACCACGAATTATCTATCTACGAAGGAGCGATTGCCCCTTGGCGAAGTGAACGAATGAGCGAATGGTTAAGTCCCTTGCTGCGCAATGGCGTACAATTTGATTTCCCTATTCACCGTCCCTACAAGGATTTGAATGCCGCAGAGAAAAAGGTGTTATGGACGGGAAATAAATACTTCGCAGGTCTGCAGCAATTCTTTGACTTCCTCGAAAAAGAGAACTATAAAATCCAATACCGCGTTCTTTTATCAAGGTATCGGGGTAAAACGAATTGTCCAGAATGCCAAGGTTCCCGCTTGCGAATGGATGCCGGTTATGTGAAAATTGCGGACACCTCCTTGGTGGATTTGGTGCTTTGGCCCTTATCTAAAACCAAGGCTTTTTTCGAAAATTTGAAGCTCAATGCGCATGATCAGCAGGTTTCGAAACGTATTTTGATCGAAATTAATAATCGTCTAGAATATATGGATCGCGTCGGTTTAGGGTATTTAACTCTGAATCGCTTGAGCTCTACGCTGTCAGGTGGCGAATTTCAACGGATTAAATTAGCGACCTCGCTGGGCAGCGCCCTGGTAGGTTCCATGTATATTCTAGATGAACCCAGTATCGGTTTACATCCACGAGATACGGAACGCTTGATTTCTGTGTTAGAAATGTTGAAAGATATGGGAAACACGGTGATCGTGGTAGAACATGAAGAAGAGGTGATGCGCGCTGCGGATCAAATCATTGACATCGGACCCGAAGCTGGACGGCATGGGGGAAATTTAATGTTCCAAGGAAATTTAACGGAGGCTTTGGCAGATAAAAATACCGACAGCCATACCCTGCGCTTTCTGACGGGTCAAGATCGTATCGAGGTTCCTTATTTTAGACGTAAAGCCTTAGCTCATATCGAAATTACGGGCGCACAAGAGAATAATTTAAAGCAGGTGGATGTCGCAATTCCACTTGGAATTATGACCGTGGTGACGGGTGTCAGCGGGTCCGGAAAATCGACCTTAATTCGCAAAATACTGTACCCGGCGATGCTTCGACTACTACAACAAGGCACGGAGGAAACGGGGAAATTTCGCGAAATTAAAGGAAGTACAAACCTAATCGCGAGTGTCGAAATGGTGGACCAACAACCAATCGGAAAATCATCTCGCTCGAATCCTGTTACCTATATTAAGGCTTATGATGCGATCCGAGCACTTTATTCAGAACTGCCTGTGGCTAAAGCCCGCGGCTATAAACCAGCTCACTTCTCCTTTAATGTGGAAGGTGGTCGTTGCGAAGTTTGTCAGGGTGAAGGAGAAATCACGATTGAAATGCAATTCATGGCGGATATCAAGTTGCCCTGTGAATCCTGTGGCGGCTCCCGGTTCAAACAAGAAATACTAGATATTAAATTACAAGATAAAAACATCTCTGAGATTTTGGATTTGACCGTCGAAGAAGCGGTTGAGTTTTTTCGAGAGAATCAACCCCGCATTGCTGATAAAATCGATCCGCTATTTCAAGTGGGCCTAGGCTATATCAAATTAGGGCAATCATCGAGCTCTCTTTCGGGTGGGGAGGCGCAACGTGTAAAGCTGGCCAGTTTCTTAGGCAAAGGAAATCCGAACAAAGGCAAGACCTTGTTTATTTTTGACGAACCTACGACGGGTCTACATTTCCATGATATTAAAAAACT
>CAIVPV010000353.1 GCA_903907915.1 uncultured Cytophagaceae bacterium | reverse complement strand
GCGCCTCCCCGATTTTAAAATTACGCCTACAGGTCGCGGCATGAGCCGTTCATGTAAATGCTTAATTTTAACATTATGATTAATTCCATTATAAGTTTTAGTATACGCAATAAATTAGTGGTCGGGCTTTTTGTCCTGGGACTGATTTTTTGGGGAGGATATTCGCTGAGCAAATTGCCCATCGATGCCCTGCCAGACATTACCTCGAACCAAGTGCAGGTGATTACACAATCCCCAGCGCTGGCTACTTCGGAGGTCGAAAAATTCATTACGTATCCGCTGGAAATCTCTTTACGGACCATCCCGAATGTAAAAGATATCCGCTCGATTTCTCGGATGGGTTTATCCATTATCACCGTCGTTTTCGAAGATGAGGTGGCTACGGAAGTGACCCGGCAACAGGTCGCAGAAAAGTTAAAGTCGGCGGAACCTTATTTATTACAAGGAGCTGGAGTGCCAGAAATGGCGCCTATTACGACGGGATTGGGGGAATTCTTCCAATATACCTTGGAAGTAGATAAGGCATTTAAGGATCAATATTCTCTCGCAGATTTGCGGACCTACCAGGATTGGTTGATTAAGCGCCAGCTTTTGGGAATCAAGGGCGTGGTGGAAGTCAGCTCTTTCGGGGGTAATGTGAAGCAATACGAGGTCGCTGTGGATCCGGAGCGTTTACGGGCAATGAATGTGAGCGTGAACGATGTTTTCAAGGCGATTCAAATCAATAATTCGAATTCGGGAGGTAGCTATTTAGAGAAGGGGACGGATGCCTATTTCATTCGTTCAGAGGGGATGCTAACGTCCTTAGAGGAGATTGAAAATACGGTTGTAGCCCAAAGAGGCGAGGCCGGTCTCCCTATTCTGGTGAAGGATGTCGCGAAAGTGGGTTTTGGGAAGGCAGTTCGCTATGGCGCCATGACCCGAAACGGAGAGGGCGAAGCAGTGGGTGGCGTCATGTTGCTTTTAAAGGGGGCAAACGCGAATCAAGTCGTGCAGGATGTCAAAGTTCAAATGGAAATCATCGGCAAAACATTGCCGCAAGGAATTCACATTGTGCCCTATTTAGATCGTAGCGTTTTGATCGGCCGAGCCATAAATACGGTAGAAAAGAACTTGATCGAAGGAGGATTAATCGTCGTGTTTATTCTGATTTTATTGCTGGGAAATTGGCGCGCTGGTTTGATTGTGGCATCGGTAATTCCGTTGTGTTTGTTGTTTGCCTTTGCGATGATGCACATTTTCGGCGTGTCGGCGAACCTGATGAGTTTGGGGGCGATTGATTTTGGCCTGATTGTGGACGGTGCCGTCATCATCGTGGAGTCCATCATTCACCGGCTCCATAGCCATCGAAAGGGCGAGGAATTAAGTCAGCATGCGATGGATGAGGAAGTGGGTATTTCTGCCAAAGCCATTTTCGGCTCTGCTGCCTTCGGCGTCATCATCATTCTAATTGTTTACTTACCTATTATGGCCTTAGGTGGCATTGAAGGAAAGATGTTTAGGCCGATGGCTCAAACGGTTAGTTTCGCCATCTTTGGTGCTTTGATTCTATCATTGACGTATGTTCCGATGATGTCAGCCTTGTTTTTGAACAAGAAAATCAGTCATGAGTTGACCATCGCGGACCGCATTATGGGCTTTTTATACCGTGGATATCAACCCATCATTCACTGGGCATTGAAGCAACGCAAATCGGTAATTATAGGCGCATTTGGTCTATTTGTTGCCAGTGGTGCACTCTTTATGACTTTAGGCGGGGAGTTCATACCCGAACTGAATGAAGGTGATTTTGCAGTAGAAACTCTACTGCCTACGAATGCCTCTTTGTCCCAAAGTATCAAAGTCAACACCGCTGCCCAAGCGATGTTACTGAAGAAATTTCCATCAGAGATTAAGCAAGTCGTTTCCCGTATCGGGGCATCCGAAATTCCTACTGATCCAATGGGGATAAATTCCTGCGATTTGATCATTCAGCTGAAGGATCCATCCGAATGGAAAAATGCGGAGACCATGGAAGAATTAGAACTGAAAATGGATAAAGCGTTAGATGTTTTCCCAGAAGTGAATTTTGAATTCACGCAACCGATTCAGATGCGTTTTAATGAGCTGATTGCGGGGGTGAAATCGGATATTGCGGTGAAGATTTTTGGAGAAGATCTACAACAATTATTTGATCATGCCACGGAGGCCTCTCGCTACATTCGTCAAATCGACGGCGTAGGCGATATTAAGGTCCAGCAAATCGATGGAATTCCTCAACTCGTGGTGAAATACAACCGCGTGAAGATGGCGCAATATGGGTTGAATGTAAATGAAGTGAACTCCGCTATTAAAATGACCTTTGCGGGGGAAACGGCAGGAATCGTGATGGAAGGGGAGAAACGTTTTGACTTAGTGGTGCGGATGGATTCGGTTCACAGACAAGACATCCAAAACCTCCGCGAACTCTATATTGACCTACCTTCCGGCTCTCAAATTCCACTGCAAGAAGTGGCAGACGTGAGTTATGAAAATGCCCCTTTAGAGATTTCTCGTGATAATACGCACCGCCGCATCACCATTGGTATTAACGTGAGAGGTCGCGATGTGGAAAGTGTCGTAGCCGATATCCAAAAAGTCATGAAGAACAAAATCACGTTGCCTGCGGGTTATTATGTGACCTACGGCGGAACTTTTGAAAATTTACAAGCGGCGAAATCGCGTTTAGCGCTAGTGGTTCCTATCGCCCTTGCCCTGATTTTTGTGTTGCTATTCTTTACTTTCCAATCCTTCTTAGAAGCGGCCATCATTTACCTGGCGATTCCTTTATCTGCAATCGGTGGCGTAGTGGCGCTTTGGCTCAGAGGAATGCCCTTCTCGGTTTCGGCGGGGATCGGTTTTATTGCCCTGTTCGGTGTCGCGGTTTTGAATGGAATCGTCTTGCTATCCTACTTTAAGCAATTAGCGGAGGAAGGCTTAGGCGTGGAAGAGCGTTTGAAGAAAGGCTTGGAATTGCGTTTTAGACCCGTGATTATGACCGCGGCGGTGGCCTCTTTAGGTTTTTTGCCGATGGCGCTGAGTCACTCGCCTGGAGCGGAAGTTCAGCGTCCTTTAGCGACGGTCGTGATAGGTGGTTTGATCACCGCGACTTTTTTAACCTTAGTCGTTATCCCAGTCGTATATTCGATCGTGATGGGCCGTAGAGAAAAGATGTTGAAGGCCAAAGGCTTAGGGATGATCGTTTTATTTATTTTATTATCCTTCTCAGGTATAGCCTCTGGACTAGCGACTAGCGACTCCCGACTAGCGACTGCGTCACGAAGTGACGACCCATTGACTAAGTCGCACCGCGACGACTCCGGCCTCTCTTTAAAAACTTGCTTGACGCTTGCCTCCACGCGCAACGCCCTCCTTGCCACCGGCATCGCCGACGTAAAAACCTCAGAAGCCTTCATCAATTCCGGGAAGGAATTGCCCAAGAGCACAGTCGATGCGCAGTACGGAAAGACGCAGACCTCTTCTAGTCAGGATTATACTTTGATGGCATCCCAAAGCATCCCATGGCCCACACTATTGAAGGCGCAGGTGAAGGCTTTGACTTCGGCTAAAGTGATGAGTGAAAAGCGTTTAAAAATCACCCAAAACTTAGTGGCGTCGAGTGTGAAATTCTATTATTACCAGATTTTAGCACAGCAAAAAAATCTAGCATTTTTGCAAGCACAAGATAGCCTATACACGCAGATGAAGCGTGCGGCGACTATTAAATTCCAACAAGGCGAGACGAATCGCCTGGAATTAATGGCGGCAGAAACCCGTTTGAGAGAGTTTCAGCAGAAGCGGATCGCGCTAGAGGCGGACCAGAAAACAGCCTATCAAAACCTGGCGTATTGGATTAATGAACCCGGCGAATTCGAAATCGAAGGCAAGGAATCCCTGACAATGGAATCCAGTGCTGCGGGACTTGATCTGTCTAAAAACCCAACCATCGAACTTTTAGCCGAGCAGGTGCAACATGGGAAATTGCTGACAGCAGTAGAACAGGAACGCTTGAAACCTGATTTGCGATTTGGTATAACCTCTCAGAGTATTGAAAAGGTAGGGGGCCAAAACTTCGTTCAAGCCGGCCTAGCTATTCCAATTTTTATGAAGGGCCAGAAAGCCAAAATCGCCTCTGCCAAATTGCAAGAGGAGGCTTTTGTCAGTCAAAAAATTCAAACGGAGTCAGCCATTCAAACGGATTATAAGAATGCGGAGGCGGCGGTCGCGAAATACCGGGCGAGTTTGGCCTACTATACCTCCACGGCAATCCCGCAGGCGGCTTTATTAGAAAAGACAGCTTTGAAAAGTTACCAGCAAGGGGAAATCGAATACGTCGAAATGCTGCAAAATACGCAGCAAGCATGGCAGATTCGAGAGAGTTATATTCAAGAAGTCAACGCCTACAACCAGGCGATTATCACACGTCAAACAATCATTGGAAATGAATAAGATAGTCACATTTGCAGCGCTAAGCCTTTTATTCAGCTTAGTCGCTTGCTCGAAAAAAGAACAAACGTC
>CAIVPV010000352.1 GCA_903907915.1 uncultured Cytophagaceae bacterium | reverse complement strand
TGAATACCGTTTTGGGTGGCTATTTTGGATCTAGATTGCAGAAAAATATCAGAGAAGACAAAGGATTCACCTATGGCATCTCCTCCAGCTTAGCCCCTTATCCGCGCGGCGGCTATTGGGTGGTGGGAACGGATGTAAATGGGGAAAATGTGAATGAGACTTTGGCAGAAATCAAAAAAGAAATAACCATTCTTCAAAACGATTTAGTCTCAGAAGAGGAATTAGACATCGTAAGAAATTACCTGATGGGAAGCTTCACCGGCGAATTGACGCAAGCTTTTGATATCGCCGAAAAAGTAAGGGTAATTCAATTAGATGGCCTGGCGCCTGATTATTATGACCAGTTCCAAGACCATATTCAAAATATCCAGGCCCAGGATATTAGAGACATGGCTGCTAAATACCTGAACCTGGATCAAATGCACGAGGTTATCGTGGGTTAAGAATTAGAACGAGGCTAATTCTCTAAATTCATTTACACGGCTAGCTAAATCTGCTTCCGTAATTTCGAATAAACGCTCTGTACCGAATTTCTCCACACAGAAGGAGGCCATCGCCGAACCGTGGACAATCGCTTTGCGCATGTTTTCGAAGGAAATATCGTCTGTTTTTGCAAGGTAACCGATAAATCCACCTACAAAGGTGTCACCAGCTCCCGTCGGATCAAACACGTCTTCTAATGGCAAAGCTGGGCAATAGAACATGCGATCCCCTTGGAATAACAAGGCACCGTGCTCCCCTTTCTTAATAATTAAGGTTTTAGGTCCCATCGCCATGATTAATCTCGCGGCTGTACGGAGCGAATATTGCTCGGATAATTGACGTGCCTCCTCATCATTGATGCAAAGCACATCTACCATCGTCAAAACACGCTTCAAATCATCCATCGCTACATCCATCCAGAAATTCATCGTGTCCATAACGACTAATTTGGGACGTTTGTTTAGTCCTTGAATAGCCTCCATTTGAACTTGTGGAGTTAAGTTTCCTAACATTAAATAATCACAATCTTGATAAGATGCTGGGATAGCTGGTTTAAAATCTGCTAACACATTTAATTCCGTCACTAAGGTGTCACGGGAATTCATATTGTTATGGTATTTACCTGCCCAAAAGAAGGATTTCTCCCCTTTCTTAATCTGTAAGCCATCTAGATTTATTCCGCGTGAGGTCAACGTGTCCATGTATTCTTGGGGAAAATCATCCCCCACCACAGCTACCACATTTACCTTAGGTAAAAAGAAGGCCGCAGATAAGGCGATGTAAGTACAAGATCCACCGATGATTTTATCGGTTTTCCCATAAGGGGTTTCAAGGGCGTCGAACGCTACAGTTCCAATGGATAATAAGCTCATAATAAATGTTTTAACCTACTTTAGGACAACGACTAAAGACTTGGTTTGGGTTGAAAAAATACCGGTAGGTAATAAAAGTTTTATCATTCGTGGCTCCTAACTGGGAGACAAATCGAAGCATTTTAGGATTAAAGTCCCCCACCCAGTTCATATCCATAGTTGCATAGGGATAGAAAGGATTCGTTCGAGCGACTTCTCGGAATCGAAGGGCAATAGCCGATTCGACTCCCTTGCCTTGGTGATCTGGAGTTACGCCAAAAATCACCCCACAAGTACGGGTCAACGTTCCTTTCATCTTTAATAAAAGGAATTTAATCATGCCCCACCAGTTCAGTTTCCCGTTCAGGTGTTTGACGATTTGGTTCAAATCAGGGATGACAATAAAGAAAGCCACTGGCGTCCCATCGGTTGTGTAGGCAAACCACAATAATTGTTCATCGATGATGGGCTTCATGGTTTTCACTAGTTTTTGGGCAGATTCCGAACTCATTTCCTTCACCCCAGGGAATTTAGCCCAGGCAGCATTGAAAATGAAGCGAAAATCTTCCGCGTATTTAGTCAGATTACTCTTTTCGATGTGCTGAAATACGTAATCAGGGTTATTAAAAATGCGTTGTGCTTTTTCTTCAATGCCCGGCGTGACGTTTGCTCCTGCAATAGGCGACACGAATACATATTGCTGAAAATAGTCCTTAAAACCGTAGTTTTCAAAGAAAGGGATGTAGTAGGGTTTCGTCCAAGGCATTTTATAGGTAGGCTCAAACTCCCAACCTTTGACCATCAAACCCCAGAAACCATCGCGCTCCCCAAAATTAATCGGGCCATCCATCCCCTCCATTCCTCTCTCCGCTAGCCAAGTTTTGCAGGCATCAAAAAGTAGTACAGCTGCACTTTCATTCTCCACACACTCAAAAAAGCCCATCCCACCCACGGGAACCTCGCCTTCTTTCGTATTCCGCTCATAAAAAGCGGCTACTCGGCCGATAGGCTCACTGGAATCCGAAAACAAAATCCAGCGAATGGCCTCTCCTTGCTTGAAATGGGGGTTCTTACGTGAATCAAAAACTGATTCCACATCGTTGTTCAACGGACGAATCCAATTAGGATCCGATGCATAAAGTTGAACGGGTAATTCCAGAAAGGTCTTCTTTAATCGAGTGTCGTCTCCTACTTCTCTCAAAAACATGCCAAAAACGATTTAATGCAAAATAAATACAAAGGTAATGAATTGCGTTTGGGTTTGGTGAATTAAAAGAATCCAATTAATTTTAATTAATATTATTCCCTTTCGATCAGAAACGATCCGCTTACCATGCAGCCCTTAAAGATATACAATACCCTGAGTCGTGAAAAAGAACTTTTCACCCCGATACACGAAAATCACGTCGGACTTTATGTCTGCGGACCCACGGTATACAATTATGCACACTTGGGTAATGTGCGCACATTTACGTCTTTTGACATCTTAAATCGCTATTTATTGCATATTGGATATAAGGTGCGTTATGTACGTAACATCACGGACGTAGGTCACTTAGTGGGAGACGGCGATGAGGGGGAAGATAAGATAGGGAAGATGGCCAAACTGGAAAAATTAGAGCCGATGGAAATCGTTCATCGCTTTACCCAAGACTTCCACCAAGTATTAGAAAAGTTCAATCTGCTACCTCCTAACATAGAGCCTACGGCGACTGGACATATCGTGGAGCAAATCGAGACCACGAAATCCTTAATTGAAAAAGGTTTAGCTTACGAATCGAATGGTTCGGTGTATTTTGACATCGAAACCTACAATAAAAATGGCGGCAATTATGGACATCTGTCTGGCCGCGTGATTGAAGACTTATTAACCGAAACACGTGACTTAGATGGTGTGGGTGAGAAGCGCAGTCCATTGGATTTTGCGCTTTGGAAAAAAGCCGCTCCGGAACATATCATGCGCTGGCCATCTCCTTGGGGAGAGGGTTTCCCGGGCTGGCACTTAGAGTGTACTTGCATGAGCCACAAATACTTAGGCGACACCTTTGATATTCATGGCGGTGGAATGGATTTGAAATTCCCGCACCACGAATGTGAAATTGCACAGGCAAAAGGAGCTTATGACCGCGCTCCAGTACGTTACTGGATGCACACGAATATGTTAACCGTAAATGGCCAAAAAATGAGCAAATCCCTGGGGAACTCGTTTTTACCAGCGGAATTAATTTCAGGAAATCATCCGCTCCTGGATCAGGCTTATAGCCCCATGACGGTGCGTTTCTTTATGTTGCAGTCGCAGTACCGCAGCACTTTGGACTTTTCGAACGA
>CAIVPV010000351.1 GCA_903907915.1 uncultured Cytophagaceae bacterium | reverse complement strand
CGGTAATCAGCTAATTTAGTGTATTCTGCACAACCCTTGAATTCGCGTTGCATACAATCTCTGAATAACAGTTCCATTTTAGCTTTATCCTTTTGATATTCAGGTTTGTTTAAAATATTCTCGGTTTCGAGGGAATCTTTTTCGTAATCATACATTTCGCGCGCCACAACGAGTTTTGAATCATAAGGCAGGTTAGTCCTGAAATTATTCGAAATCCATTCTGTATAGCGGAAACGCTTTGTACGGATAGAATAACCCATTTTATCCTTTTCGCGCGGATACTGACTGAAAGCATATTCTTTAACTTCGGCAGCCGGATTGTTGATTGCAGGAACCAAACTTACACCATCGAGGTATTTGGGTATTCGTAAATTAGTTAGATCGCAAAGTGTAGGGAATATATCAACAAACTCACATGTAGCCACAGGTTTAATCCCTTTTGTTTTACCTGGAACACTCATCATTAACAATGTATGCGTTGCCTGTTCGAAATTGGTGTGCTTATTCCATAAACCGTGATCGCCCAAATGCCAGCCATGATCGCCCCATAATACAACAATAGTATTTTTGCGAATATCCAACCTATCAAGTTCGTTGAGTAGCTGTTAAATTTGTGGAATAAGGGTAGCTATATAAACGAAAAGCTATTTAACAATTCCTTAACATTGAATTTGGTTTAGAAGTGTACCTTAGTAAATTGAGTTTTATATATAATACTAGTTTTATGTTCGGATTAGATCCTACGTTGTTCTTCCTACTTTGTTTCTGTCTATTAGCCGCATGTGCTTTTGAATTTGTGAATGGTTTTCACGATACAGCGAACGCCGTAGCGACTGTTATTTATACGCATTCCTTGCGTCCTACGCAGGCAGTTGTTTGGTCAGGATTCATGAATTTTATTGGTTTATTAACAGGAGGCGTTGGGGTGACCATGAGTATCATCGGACTGCTCCCCACCGAGTTGCTCGTTGACACGAATGTGTATCATTCCATGGCGATGGCGCTTTCTCTCTTGATTTCAGCGATTTTATGGAACTTAGGAACCTGGTATTTTGGTATTCCAGCTTCTAGTTCACATACCTTAATCGGTTCTATTATTGGCGTAGGATTAGGCCATACGCTTTTGCCAGAGGCCTCTAATAAGGGAGTTTCAGCTTTAAACTGGGATAAAGTCATTGAAGTGGGACAGGCCTTATTGCTTTCTCCCTTGTTTGGTTTCGCTCTAGCTATCGTGTTAATGTATATCTTGAAAAAGACGGTGAAGAACCAGGATATTTTCAAAGAGCCTAAGAAGAAATCACCTCCACCGTTGTGGATTCGTTCGATCTTAATCGCGACTTGTACCTTGGTTTCTTTCTTCCATGGCCGTAATGATGGTCAAAAAGGGATTGGTTTAGTGATGGTGATTTTGATCGCCTTCTTGCCTGGTTATTTTGCGATCAACACCTCGTTAGACATGCAAATGATTAAGACAAGCCTAGCTACTGTTCAGACAATTACGGCTAAAATTGACACGATTCCGCTTTCAGAAAAGGAACGCGCGAATTTAGTTGAATTGAAAAATTCGTCAGCTGATTTAGCCGTAATCACCGCACAAAATTTAAATCCGTCTACCTTATCAACAGATCAAAAATTCGCTATTCGTAAAGCAGCCTTAACGATTAATAAGCATTCGAAGAAATTACTTGAAAGTGAATCGGTTGCTCTTTCAGAGACTGATAAACATACCTGGAAGACGGCTACGGCTGGCTCGAAAGCACCGTTCTTTACTTTTGGTGCTTCCTCAGCTACTGGTATGGCTGGTGTGACTGATTTTGCGCCGAACTGGGTGATGTGGATGATCGCCTTGTCCCTTGGATTAGGAACGATGATTGGTTGGAAACGTATCGTAGTGACGATTGGTGAGAAGATCGGTAAAGACCATTTAACCTATGCTCAAGGTGCGTCAGCAGAATTAATTGCTTCACTTACAATTGGATTAGCTACGGCTTATAAATGGCCTGTAAGTACGACACACGTATTAAGTTCTGGTATCGCTGGAACGATGGTGGCGCAACGTGGTATTAAAAACCTGCAAGGAGATACGGTGAAAAATATCGTGCTGGCTTGGATTCTAACTATGCCTGTTACGATTGTTCTTTCGGCGGCATTATTCTTATTCTTCCGTTGGATTACGGGATAATTTTTGGGTAAAATAAATCCACGATCCGGCGGAAAGTGCAAGTCCTGCAAATCCTAAGATCGTGATCCAAGAGAAAAAGAGTTGCGGTAGGTTCCAATTTGGAAAAATAAAACCTGCCGCAATTAACAATACATTATATCCTAAGTAGCCAATCGAGTCTACGATATACATCAAGAAACCTATATTCGCTTTATGTCTGGTAATCGCAATCATGCGTTCAAAGACCGATGTGGTTATCGTTAAGTACGGCAGGTAAATTCCGAATCCGGTCAACACAATGAGCCAAAAACTATTCATCGAGTTTACCCCCCACAATCCAGCGATGACTAATAATAAATAACCCGTCGCAATCGCTGAAAGGCTAATGAAGAAGGCCAGGTAATTACGTTTTATGAGCACTAAACTTCCAT
>CAIVPV010000350.1 GCA_903907915.1 uncultured Cytophagaceae bacterium | reverse complement strand
TATTTCTTGAAGCCCATGCAGCCTTCACATGCGCTCCGAGAATTTGGAAATCATTCTCGAGTTCATTCTCGCCTTTAAGATAGATTATCTCAACTTCTAAATTCTGTCTTATCTGCTCTCGAACTAAAACTAGAAGTTGATTTTCTGCCCCTCCGCGCTCAATAGTCGTAATTACGTGAAGAATACGCACTTTATAAAATCAGTTCCTTGAAATATTCAATCGTTTTCTGCAAGCCTTCTTCCAGTTGGACTCTTGGCGTCCAATCGAGGACCATTTTTGCGCGAGAAATATCTGGCCTCCGCTGCTGCGGATCATCTTGCGGCAAGGGCTCAAAAACTATTTTAGATTTTGATTTGGTAAGAAGGAGAACCGATTCAGCCAGTTCAAGCATTGTGAACTCATTAGGGTTCCCAAGATTTACTGGTGATTCGGGGTTATTTCTGACTTCGAACAACTTGATTATTCCATCTACTAAGTCTGAAACGTAACAAAAAGAACGAGTCTGGGATCCATCCCCATAAATAGTTATATCTCGTCCAGTTATGGCTTGGACGATAAAGTTACTAACTACTCGACCGTCATCCGGTGACATATTTGGGCCGTAGGTATTGAAAATTCTTAGTACCCGTGTATCGAGGTTAAATTGTCGCCTGTAGTCGAAACATAAAGTTTCGGCCGCTCTCTTACCTTCGTCGTAACATGACCGGATTCCGATGGGATTCACATTCCCCCAATAGGTTTCCGGCTGAGGGCTTATAGAAGGATCCCCATACACTTCACTTGTTGAAGCTTGCACCAATTTCGCACCTCTTGATTTTGCAAGGTGCAACATATTGATTATTCCTAGAAAATTTGTCTCTATAGTTCTTACTGGGTCACTTTGGTAGTGCCTAGGGGAAGCGGGACATGCAAAATTAAGTATTCCATCGACTTCAGCATTGAATGGCAATCGCACATCTTGATTGACAAACTCAAAATTGGGATTCGATTGAAATCTTATCAAATTACGTTTTGAACCGGTGGATAAATCATCAAGGCCGATTACTTGATAATCCCGTTCAAGCAATGAAGCCGTTAGATGGGACCCCAGAAATCCGGCTGCTCCGGTTAGCAAAATGCGCATAAATGTAGGCTACCTTAATCTGATTCGTATTCTTGTTTTATGACGCCAGTATCGTAGCCAAACTTTCTATCCACACGTCAAGGGAATGTGATTTTTTGATATTTTCCTGCTGTTGCTTAACTTTTGTAACCAGGACACTTGGATCTTCAAGAAGACAAGATTGAAGTTCTTTACCTAAACTTGCGGTTTGGTCGCCACTCCAAGTCCCAAATTCTAATCGGAATTCATCATTCAAAGTAGCTACAGGTACACCTGCTGTCACTGATTCCAAAATGGATTTATCTAAGGAGCCATTGTAAGCATGGATAAAAGTGTCAAAATTCTGAAGCATCCCAGGGACCGCATCCCTAGTCACAGAGTCCACGAAAACAACCGACCCATTTGATACCAGCTTCTGGTATTTCGATTTAAGTTCCTCAAGTTTTACTTGATTTTCAGAT
>CAIVPV010000349.1 GCA_903907915.1 uncultured Cytophagaceae bacterium | reverse complement strand
TCTCGCTCCCACCACTTCCACGACGGTTGCTTTGGCTTTAGGCGATGCGTTAGCGGTTTGTTTGTTAGAATGCAAAGGATTTACGGCACAGGATTTTGCCAAATACCATCCAGGCGGCGCCCTAGGCAAACGCCTTTATTTAAAAGTGGGCGATATTTATCCCACCCACGATTTTCCAGCCATCTCCCACACGGCCTCCATTCAAGAAGCGATTCATGAGATTTCCTCTAAGCGTTTAGGCGCGACGGCAGTATTGGATGCAAAAGGAGATTTAGTGGGAATCATTACGGATGGCGACGTCCGCCGTACCTTGGAAAACTCGAAAGATTGGTCTGCGATTGTTTTAGCGGACATGATGAATACCACACCGAAGACGATTGAGGCGGAGGCATTTGCGACGGAGGCTTTGGCGATCATGCAAAGCAAAAATATCACACAACTGGTAGTGACCGCAAATAAAAAGGCCGTGGGATTTGTACATCTCCACGACCTGTTAAAAGAGGGTATCGTCTAAAACTTAGCGCATACGGTTCGACGATTGCACCAGCATCTCGTCCTTGCGGATGAGGCGGTTCGCAATCATATTCGCTAGCAGGGAAACCACTAAGGCGTAGAATCCGTAGCCATATTTTCCCTGAATTTCCGGTTCAAACGTAGGCATCGCCTCCTTGAAAATCACCCAAAAAGCATAGCCCATCGCCCCCGCTAAAACCAGCGAGTTGATTAAGCCTAACATCATTTGACGCATGCGGTTTTTGAAAGAGAAGATCGTTACAAGCGTAATAACCGTCGATAAAGTCACTAAAAGGGCAATCGCGATATTGCTATGCGCCGCTACTTCTTTTCCGTTTTGGAATAATTGCCATTGGTTTGAGAAAAGCTCCGCTTTTTGGCCTGAAGTGCCTATTTTTTGCCAAATAGAAATGCCTGAAGTTGCGATGCTATTCGCTAAAATGACTAGGGCTAAGAAAAGGGATTGTGGTCTTTGAATCATAATTGTTAAGAAATGAATGGGCGAAATTACGCATTTTTTGTGACGATAATTAATCAATATCTCTTGTCATTTCATTAATAATATCGTTTTGCGTGATCTATTCTGATTGGAATATTAGTGACAGAATCAATAGCATGTAGATTGAGGTAGATATTGCCATTAATTTCTTCTAGTACCCCAACTCTTCGATTCTTTCGGGTATCAAAAAAATAGTATATAGCTGGATCAAATGGGATTGGGTAGGTGATTGTTCGTATCCTTAAATTTTTGAAAACGATGGAATTTGTTGATAGATTTGCCCAATAAGGGACTTTTATGTCAACAGTAGAATCGTTTACTTTAATCATCTTCATTCTCCACCCAATGGGAATGTCCTCAACATTTTTACTGTAATCAGGTAATTCAAAATAATAGTTTTCATATCGGGCATAATCAAATTGATACCACCCCAAGTATTTATCCACAACGGATGGGTTCACATCTTCTTTTTCACAGGATAGCAGCGCAAAAAATAGTATAAATATGCCAGTAAAAAGGGTGATGGAGGATTTCATAGGGGATGAAATTTTCGAATAGGGTTCTTTTTATCTGCTATTTAATAAAACTTACTTCTCACTCATCAATTTCGCCGCAATTTTTGCCGAAGATAAACAAAGCGGAATTCCTCCGCCGGGATGCACGCTGCCGCCTACCCAATACAAATTTTTGATGGCCTTGCGGTAATTCGGGTGGCGTAAAAACGCCGCGAAGCGGTTATTCGACGCATTCCCGTACAAGGCTCCACCGGCAGACGAAGTTCTTGCCTCGATGCTGCGCGGATCTAATAGGTCCTCAGCGACGATGTGTTTCTCAATGTCTAGGCCTAAATTTCTCGACAATTTTGCAATCACATTTTTTCTCATCTTTGCCACTAGCGAATCCCAATCCTGTCCCTCGTTCGCTGGAACATTCATTAGTATAAACCAGTTTTCGCCGCCTGCTGGTGCATCTGATTTTTCTACTTTCGAAGAGATATGCAGGTAAATGGTAGGGTCGTCGTTGATGGTTTGGTCCTCGAAGATGGCCTTGAATTCGCCCTGATAATCGTCCGAGAAGAAGATGTTGTGCACCCCTAATTCATCGAAACTGTGGTCTATTCCCCAGTAGAAGATGATGCCGGAGCTCGATTTAGGCTGGTTTAAAAGCTTTTTAGGTGCCGGCTCTTGCGATAGTAACTTTTCATAGCTCGGTCGTATATCCGCATTGCTAGCAATGTAATCGAATGCATACGAGCCTTTATCGGTTGCTAGGCCGGTCGCCGTATTATTGAAAGTAGTGATTTGGGACACCTTCTCTCCTAAATGAAATTTCACACCTAATTCCGTCGCGAGGCGGTGCAGCGCCCGAGGGATGCTGATGATACCACCTTTGGGGAAAAAGGCGCCTATGTTGTATTCCAAATGGGGTATGATCGATAGAGTCGCGGGTGTCTGGTAGGGATCCGAGCCGTTATACGTGGCATAGCGGTCGAAAAGTTGGACTGTTTTCGGATTCTCAAAACGCTTCGCGTGGGAGCGGTGCATCGTGTTGAATAAGCCCAAACGGTGCAGGTTCGCATAGCCTTTCAGGGCTTTAGGTCCTGTCCAAGTCGACAAGGAATGCAAAGAATTTTCTAAAAAAAGCTCACTAATGATGTGGTAGTTTTCTCCAATCTCGCGCAAGAAACGCGCCACATTTTCTGACGATTCTCCTAATTCTGAGGCAATCGCCGCAGCTGTTTCCTCCGGTGATGCGTTCGTCTGTAAGCGGGTGCCATCCTCCCAAAAGTAGCGGCAAATCTCCGGCAATCGTTCATAACTAAAATAGTCACGGGGATTTTTGCCTGCCAGCGTGAATAATTCGTCCACTAAATGAGGCATCGTGAAGAGGGAAGGG